>CALAGJ010000015.1 GCA_937892395.1 uncultured Parafilimonas sp. | reverse complement strand
TACACGACGCTCTTCCGATCTTTACAATATTATTGGAAAAACAACACTCAACAGTCAGGAAATTATCGATAAGTCAAGCATGTTTGGGCGGTTTAGCAAGGGCGTTGTAAGCCCAAGTATGGCGGGTAATACAAACGGTTTATTTTATCAAAAGGCAAGCACCGTTTATGTTAAGCTCGGCGATGAACTTAGAAGCAATATTTACAATAATAATGCACCCAGAGATGTATATATCGCTATCACATGGTTTGGCTCCATGGAGTATAATGGGGGTAGCGCTAATGATGCCACCACCCACAAGCTTCGTTTAACCATACAAAGCAATGACTGCACCCTGAAAACCTTTCCCTATGATTTTAACCGGTATATAACCAGTTCAAATCCAACAGACAGAAAACGGTGGTACACCACTGTGTATAAAGTAACAAACTGGTTTGTGTTTCCGGCAGTTCAGCCCTGGGATTTTGCTATCAGCAACATTTCAGAATCTGCCGATGTGTCTATACAATTAGGTATGGTAGAAGTGTTTGTTGGCAGTAAACCGGATTATATGACGGACAACAGCACGCAAACTAAAAGCTATTATACTTCTGCACTAACCAGCAGCATGGGTACTAATCCTTTTGCAGATGCTAATATTACCCTTGCAGATGTTACACCACCACCCCAAAATAATTGCAACTGGCTTATCGGGGGCGGCGGAGATTCAGCAAAAGCAAACACGACCAGCAGCGGTTGGCAGTTATACCCCAACCCCGCCACAAACCATACATCCATCAAAATGAATAAAGCCTGTAAATCAGTTACCATCACCATACAGGATATAACGGGCAAAATGCTCCACACCCAACCTGTGGGTGCTACAAGCACCGGGCAGGTAATTGGTATTAATCATCTTCCTTCTGTGAAGGGTACTTACATTGTAATACTACAAGCAGATGGGGAGAGGAGTTATAAGAAGCTGGTGGTGGAGTAGATTGGCTTGTAAACCACTGCACAAGGTAGGAATTAAAAAAGCGAAGCAGATATGCTCCGCCTTTTTTTGGTATGGTGGTAAGGCTTAGTTGTATTTTTAGGTGCTTCGACACACTATTTAACTGCTCCAATATGCTATTGGACTAGTCCAATATGGCCCTTCCTTGCCGCAGGCATTGAAGTAGTTGAACTGCTGCAGTATGCAGTTGGTCATTCCCCAAAGGGAGAAAAATGTCCGAACCTTGATTTTTGTGATTAAATGATTGACATGATTTTTTTGCATCGTTTCATTCGTAGTGATGGGCTGTGTGTGGGCATTGCCCGAAGGGCGAAAAAAATTAAACTTCAAACTTAAGACCTGAAACCTAAAACCTCAAACTGCTTTGCTTGAGATATGAAACCTAAACTATAGAGGTATTTTCAATATTTGATGTACAATCATATTTTGTTGCTGGTATAAAGTATCAACTGCAAAATTTTGCAAATACTAACAACTGTTAAAGTGAACACACACAGGGCTATCTTTGTGGCCTTGCTAAAAATGAATTATGAGTGATATAGCTACGGGCAAAATACGGATAGTAACAGCGGCATCTTTATTTGATGGGCATGATGCTGCCATAAATATAATGCGAAGAATTATGCAGAGTTTGGGTGCGGAAATCATACACTTGGGGCATAACAGAAGCGTGAAGGAAATAGTAGAATGCGCTATTGAAGAAGACGCACATGCCATAGCTATAACTAGCTATCAAGGCGGGCATGTGGAGTTTTTTAAATATATGAAAGACTTATTGGATGAGAGTGGTTGTGGTCATATAAAAATATTTGGAGGTGGAGGTGGTACGATTCTTCCACAGGAAATTGAAGAGTTACATCACTATGGCATTACAAAAATTTATAGTCCGGATGATGGTAGAAAAATGGGGCTAGAAGGTATGATAGCAGATGTAATTAAAACCTCTGTACAAGCCTTGGATAAACATGCCTGGAATGGTAAACTTCCTTTGGATGAATTAAAGGATATAAGGAGAATAGCAAGGGCCATCACTCAGGTGGAAAATGGGGGCAGCAACTCTGATATTTTAACTGAAATAAAAAATATTCATGCTAAAGATTTTGTACCTCCGGTAATAGGTATTACAGGTACAGGGGGTGCAGGTAAATCGTCTGTAACGGATGAAATTGTAAGAAGGTTTCTGAACAATTTTGAGGATAAAACAATTGCGGTTATTTCCGTAGATCCATCTAAGAAAAAAACGGGTGGTGCATTATTGGGTGATCGTATTCGTATGAACAGTATTTCTCACCCCAGAGCTTATATGCGCAGTTTAGCCACTAGAGATGATAACACAGCATTAAGCACAGCAGTAAAAGATGCAATTGCAGTATGCCGTGCCGCTGCATTTGATTGTATCCTATTAGAAAGTGCCGGAGTGGGCCAGAGTGATGCAAGTATCCTCGATTTTTCTGATGTGAGTATGTATGTAATGACGCCGGAATATGGCGCCGCATCTCAATTAGAGAAAATAAATATGTTGGATTATGCTGACCTGGTTTGCATCAACAAATTTGATAAGGCAGGTGCATTAGATGCTTTGGCAGATGTGCGCAAACAATATAAACGCAATCATAAACTATGGGAAGCAGCCGATAAGGATTTGCCCATTATTGGTACAATGGCCAGTAAGTTTAATGATGATGGAGTGAATCATTTGTTTAGTTTATTGATGCACAAAGTGCAAGACAAATGCAAGGTATCTTTTGGCAAAATCGTATTTAGCGAAACGGCAAAAGTATCCCAAGCCGTTATCCCTTCAAGCCGGGTAAGGTATCTGTCTGAAATTGCAGACAATAACAGAAACTATGATGCATGGGTAAAAGAGCAGGCAGCCATAGCCACTCAATGCTATGCATTGCACGTAGTGCTCAAGAATAAAATCTTGCATCAAGATGGATTACAGCAGGTTTTTGAAACGCTGAAAAGCAAATTACATCCTGAATCTGTGCAACTTTTAGATAACTGGCAGCAGGTAAAACAACAATTTAGTAAAGAATTTTTTGAATATCAGGTAAGGGATAAAGTAATCAAACAACCATTGATAACACTGTCTTTGAGCGGTACAAAAATTCCAAAAGTTGTCTTGCCAAAATACAAGGATTGGGGCGATATACTTACCTGGCAGTTGCAAGAAAATCTGCCTGGTTCTTTTCCCTTTACGGCAGGTGTATTTCCGCTAAAGCGGGAAGGAGAGGATCCTACCAGAATGTTTGCAGGTGAGGGATGCCCGGAGCGTACCAATAAAAGATTTCACTATGTGAGTGTGGGCCAGCCTGCAAAACGATTGAGTACTGCATTTGATAGCGTAACGCTCTATGGGGAAGACCCCGCTTACAGACCTGATATATATGGCAAAGTGGGCAATAGTGGAGTGAGCATAGCCACGGTGGATGATGCAAAAAAATTGTATAGTGGTTTTGACTTGTGTGCGCCAAACACATCCGTAAGTATGACGATAAATGGGCCAGCTCCTATGCTGCTTGCATTTTTTATGAATGCAGCTATTGATCAGCAATGTGAAAAGAAAATAAAAGAACTTGGATTGGAAGCTAAGGTTGCAGCACTGTTTGCTGCAAAATATGCACATAGCAATAAGCCTATTTATTATAATCCTGCGGCACCGGAAAGATTGCCTGAAGGCAATGATGGTTTAGGTTTGCTGCTACTTGGCATGAGCGGCGCTGATGTGCTGCCTGCTGATGTTTATGAACAATGCCGTCAAACTGCACTACAGCAGGTGCGTGGCACAGTGCAGGCAGATATTTTAAAGGAAGATCAAGCACAAAATACTTGTATTTTCTCCACAGAGTTTGCCCTAAAATTGATGGGCGATGTGCAAGAATATTTTATCCAGGAAAAAGTGCGCAATTTTTATAGTGTTAGCATAAGTGGATATCATATAGCGGAAGCAGGTGCCAACCCCATTACTCAGCTTGCCTTTACCTTGGCAAATGGTTTTACCTATGTGGAATACTACCTGAGCCGTGGTATGCATATTGACGATTTTGCACCAAACCTTTCTTTCTTTTTTAGCAATGGTATGGATGCGGAATACAGTGTAATTGGCAGGGTAGCAAGACGGATATGGGCTAAGGCCATAAAGCAAAAGTATAAGGGCAATGACAGAAGTCAGAAACTAAAATATCATATTCAAACCAGTGGTAGAAGCCTGCATGCGCAGGAAATTGATTTTAATGATATACGCACCACGCTTCAGGCTTTGTATGCCATTTACGATAATTGTAATAGCCTACATACCAATGCTTATGATGAAGCCATTACAACCCCTACAGAGGAGAGTGTACGCAGGGCAATGGCCATACAACTTATCATTAACAGGGAACTGGGCAGTGCCAAAACAGAGAATTTTATACAAGGCAGTTTTTTGATTGAAGAAATGACAGATTTGGTAGAGCAGGCAGTGCTGGCAGAATTTGACCGAATAACAGAAAGGGGAGGAGTGCTTGGCGCAATGGAGCGGATGTATCAAAGAAATAAGATACAAGAGGAAAGTCTTTTCTACGAACAACAGAAACATACAGGAGAACTGCCATTGGTGGGTGTGAATACTTTTTTGAATAAGAATGGAAGCCCCACGATTGTTCCCGGGGAAGTGATTAGAAGTACGACTGAGGAAAAAGAGCAACAAATAGAGAATGTAAAATCCTTTCATGAGTATAACAAAGCAATCAGTGCAGCCAAACTGAAAGAACTACAACAAGCGGCTATAAATAATGAAAATCTTTTTGCCAAATTGATGGATACGGTGCGGTATTGTTCCTTAGGTCAAATTACAAATGCATTGTATGAAGTAGGGGGGCAGTATAGAAGAAATATGTAGGATTAAAACCTTACCAACGGACATTTTGTACTGGTACTAAAGCTATTGAAAACGCCACGCTTTATTAGTGATATTTCATACGCACCTCTTGTCTGACTGAGGTTTCTACTATTCATAGATGTGGCATCATAATTTACCATAATATCAAAGTTGTTGATAGAAAAACCTGCCATAGGAATGATGGCATCTTCCAATCGGTAGTAAACGCCTGCCAACACTTGCTTTGAGCCATCACCACTTAGGTTATACCGGGCATTTACACCTCCTACAATTTCACGGTTATTTTTTACACCACTATAATAAATATTAGGACTAATAATCCATTGATTTTGTATTTTAAAACTTGCATTTGCAAAAAAATTGAAACGCTGTGGCACCCTGGTATCAACAATGCTATTTGAGAAAAAGGATTCATTGGGTCTGTTGATATGATTGATACTTATACCTGCATTTAGGTAGGCTCTTTCACTTGGGAAATAAGCATAGTTTAAACCGAGGGAAAGGTCTGCATACCACACTGATGAATTTGAAAATGTTTCTCCACTTGGTATAGTAATATCAAAAAATTGTCCGCTCCACTGATTTACAAATGTGAGTTTGCTCAAATCAATTCTTTTGTTGACTGCACCAATGCTGAAACCCCCACTGAGCAAGCTGGAATAACCTAATAATTGGTGATAAGCTGCTGAAGCTACAATGCGTGTAGAACTTAGGTTTCCACTGCCAGCCGCATCTCTTAAAATATAACCACCTGCACCAGCCCAACCAGTTTCAAAGCGCTCATTAAATAATTGTGCATCTCCCCATACACCAAAGGTTTGATAGGGATTTGTCAATACACCAGCCCATTGATTGCGATAGTTTGCTCCTATACGCCAATCAGAGCCGGGTTCAAAGCCTGTATTTGCAGGGTTTGTAAGTAGTGGTGCATTAAAATATTGTGAATAGTGTAAGTCTTGACCAAGGAGTGTAAAAGCAAATAATATATGTAGTAATAATCCACTTACTAATCCAAGGTGATGTGCAATTCTATTTTGTGTTTTCATCGTAGTAATGTTATATCTCCACGTTTCTGTTCAGGTTTATCTTTTCCAAAAAATAAAAGGTCGAGTACATAACTATACACTTCCTGCGGCTGAGCTTCCCCTTCAAATGTACCGTCCCAAATGGCATTCATATCTGTTGTTTGAAATACCAACTGACCAAAGCGATTGAAAATGCGCCAGTTCATTGATTTCACTCCGAAAGCAAATACACGTACATAATCATTTACGCCATCCCCATTTGGCGTAAAAGCATTGGGTACATCCACTACAGCATTTACAGCAGTACCTACTTCTTGACAGGTGTCATCTGTACAGCCAAAACTACTGGTTACAGTTAAGCAGGCTTTGTATTTTCCACCTACTCCATATTGATGTACGATGGGTTCTATTTTGCTGCTGGATAGCAGAGTGGTACCATCACCAAAATCCCAGAAGAAACGTACACCATCGGTGGATTCATTGATAAAAGTTGTGGGTGTATTGATTGGCAACGGATCTGTAGAAGGTGTAAATGAAAAAGATGCTAATGGACTACTTCTTACTGTAATAACTGTTTCTATACTATCAATTGGATTGCAAGTGGAATTATCCCTTACAACTAATTTTATTGTGTAGCTACCACTAGAAGTATATAAATGTGTGGGTGTTTCATCAGTGGATGTGCCGCCATCTCCAAAATCCCAATTAAATTGTTGTCCTCCAGCCGAATTATTTATAAAACTTGCAGTGTAAGGAACACATCCATTTAGAGGTGTTATAAAATTGGCTTTTAATGTGGCCGCTACTCTTAGTTGTTGTGTAACAGAATCCGGAGAATTACAAAAAGCCGGGTCAGTCATAAATAATTTGACATTATAAATGCCGGGAGCCGCATATTGGTGATTGACAGTTGCAGCATTGGTGGTAACTGGGGCTGTATTATCACCAAAATCCCATCTAAAAATGGTGTTATTAAAACTAAGCCCTGTGGGGGGTATTGAAGTATTTGTAAATTGATAACTTAAATCTTGACATGGTGGTAAGCGAAGATTTGTAAAGCCCGGGAATGCTTCGTTATCTCCTACTTTTATATTGAGATAGGAAGTGTCTTTTGGATAACATTTTGTGAGGTCTGTGCTGATGAGTCTTACCCTAAAAGTGCCAATGGTATTGAAGGTATGAGTGGTGTTTTGAGTTGTTGTAATAACTGACGGAGAACCATCCCCAAAATCCCATTCATAACTGGTACCCAACGCAACTAAATCTTCAAAAGCTACTGTCAGTGGTACACAACCGGAAGTATCTCTTGGTATGCCATTTATAGAGGAGCTAATGTCTGCACTTACACCCGTAAGTTGAAAAGCAATTTTGATAGCAGCTTCATTACACAATGAACCCTCCTGAGATTGATTACCTGGGCTCCACACACCAGCAGTAGTAGGGAATGTGCCGGCTCTGCCGCAATTGGCGCATACAGCTTGATAAATTACCCCACGCTTATCAAAGCGACTGGTGCCCCCATCCACATGGTCTCCAAAAGTACCCGGATCTTTTCTGGCATCACTGCCAAAAAAAGTTCCATATAACTGATTGGTAGCATCTCTGTTTAATACAAAAAAATAAAAATCACTACCATCTGTAAAATTGATAATGGCATCCTGAGTTACTGTTAATCCTGATGTACTACCTCCTGAAAATCCTCCATTAGTTTTGCCACCCCATCCTGATACATATACATTTTCACACACATCCACTAAAAATGCTGTGGGAGAAATGTCTGGTTCAGGGCGGCCACTTCCAAAATTTGTGGAATAGATTACCGAACTAAAATCAGGGGAAAGTTTTGTGATAAATTGCTTGCCTCCATTCTGACTAAAATTTGCATTTATTACTTGTAAAGTACCGGTAGTAGTGCCCATTACATAAAGCAATCCTAACTTGTCAAATTGAATACCATATATAACATCAGCACCTGGTCCACCTATATATGCGGTTCGAAAATTTGAGCTACCTTCTTGGTTTAGTTCAGATACAAAACCATCTCCATCCCCACCGGGGCTTGCATTTCCAAAAATTATCGGACCATTTGAGCTGCCGTTTTTTGCAAAATCTTTACTACTTGTGGCACCAGCAATAAAAACATTGGACGTAAAAGGATTGATGGCCAAGACAAAAGCGGCATCTTCATTATTTCCTCCCAGATAGGTAGAAGCTAATACATCCATATTTGGGGTGAGCTTCATATATACGCCATCCTGATTACCAGAAAGGCTTTTGTCAAAAGCATTTGCTGTTGTTGGAAAATTTCCCGAACGGGTACAAGAAGCTAAAAAAATATTATCAGCTCTGTCTGTAATTACTTCACTACGGGCATCATCCCCATAGTTTCTATTTGTAGCTGTAACAGTTGCATTTCCGCTATATTTTGGGGTAGAGTTTACACCATCGGATCCTGTACCACCCACGAGGATGCTGCTTAATAATTTGGAGCCATCTGCACTTAATTTTGAAATGAGTATATCAAAATCACCACCTGGGCCAAAAGGTGCTTTTGTTTGGGGAAATGTTTTTGAGCTTGTTCTTCCCGATACTATAAGATTTCCTGCATTGTCCACTATCATGCTATGTGGTTGCTCTTTGCCAGAACTTCCCAAATAAGTAGCGAACATTCTTTGTGCACCATTGGAACTAAATTTCATGATAGCAATATCATATCCACCCAAGCCATCAGACATATCATCTCCACCTCCAAAATTTGTTGAATAAGCCCCAATCGTTGCAGGATAATTTTTTCCAAACGTAATGCCACCTGCATAAAAATTGCCATCGTTATCATAAGTAGCCGTGTATCCCCAATTGTCTGACTTGCTTCCTGTAAATGTGGCAAATATTAAGGCTGGATCTATAATGAGTGTGGTATTTTTATCGTACTTGTCCAAAGCAAAACGGATAATTTTTTTTGCTTTATCTACATCATATTTTGCAGCTACTTTTTTCTTTAAGCCGTTTACTAATTGATATACGTAGGGTTTTAACTCGTAAGCATCGCCAACGCTGGTTTTTATGACTAAGTTTCCTGTTTTATTTAATTCCAAGCCATCCATGCCTGTAAACTGTAGTGCAAGTTGACTCAGGTCTGCGCCGGGGTTTACCACCAGATCATATTTCAGTTGGCCCTCATTTGCATAGTATCTGATATCAATATTTTTATAGAGATTTTTATATTTTACGGCATTATATATTTTGCAGTTACCAGCCCAATGTGAAGAATCTGTTCCGGAAAAATAATTATTGTAAGTACCTGTATATTTTTCCGGTTCGGGTTTTAGATTGGTTAAAGCATTTAAAAAATTGACTTCATACACATGACTTCTTAGCAGAAGTTTTTCATTTTGTATAAAAGACTTGCCGAGTGTACCTACTTTCTCTCCATGCCCGTAGTAGTTTGCAATTTTTTCGAGATCTGCTTTGTCATGCAGTAAAACTCTGTAACCATTTTGTTTTAGAAAAACGGCACCTCCACCGAAATCACTCATAAAATCTGCTGCTTTGTCCCATTGACCTTTATTTTCTACAAAGTCCAGATATTGTGCCTGTGTGGAGGTAGATACAATGAATAGGGAAAATATAATTAGGAAAACAGGATAAATATTTTTCAAGCCACTTTGTAAGTTTACATTCACTTTCTGATGTTTTTCATTATGCTTAACGATACTCATATACAAATATTGCTGATACTTTTAGGAGATATGTCCAAACTGATTGAGGTTTACATATTTGCTGAGATATTGATGCAAGTTAGTATGTACTTCGCTCTGTAAACCGGGGTCTGATATTATTAACATATCCGCATATTTTTTTGCCAATTCAAGTAATTCTTTGTCATGGACAATGCTTGCCAGCTTAAAGTTTAACGCACCACTTTGTCTTGTACCTTCCATGTCTCCCGGACCACGTAGTTCCATATCTTTTTCTGCAATTACAAAACCATCTGTTGTACTTGTCATTACAGACATACGTTGCTTTGCATCCTTACTGATTTGATAAGGAGTTAACAATATGCAATAGCTGTTGTCGCTTCCTCTTCCTACCCTTCCCCTCAATTGGTGTAGGGTTGATAGGCCAAATTTTTCTGCACTTTCTATTACCATTACAGAAGCATTGGGTACATTTACACCTACTTCTATTACAGTCGTACTCACCATAATATGAGTGTCATTAGAAACAAAGCGCTGCATATTGGTATTTTTCTGATCCTGCTTCATCCGTCCATGTACCATACTGATATTAAACAAATGCTCTGGAAAAAAAGTTTTTACCAGTTCATATCCAGCCATGAGATTTTCATAGTCTAATTTTTCGCTTTCCTCAATGAGTGGATAAATGATATAGGCTTGTCTCCCTTTTGCTATTTCTTCCTTTATAAAATCCATTACACCTGCTCTTTTATTATCAAATCGATGCACGGTTTGAATCGGCTTGCGGCCGGGAGGCAATTCATCAATCACACTATAATCCAAATCTCCATATATGCTCATGGCCAGTGTACGTGGTATGGGTGTGGCCGTCATGACTAACACATGTGGTGGTGGATTATTTTTTTTCCAAAGTTTTCCTCTTTGTTCTACACCAAATCTGTGTTGCTCATCAATGATAGCAAGACCCAGATTTTTAAATTGAACTGTATCTTCAATTAAACTATGTGTGCCTATTAAAAGATGAATATTTCCTTCTAATAAATCCCTCAGAATTTTTTTCCTTTCTGCTGATTTTGTATTGCCCGTGAGTAGAGCAATATTCAATGGCATTTCTTCTAACAATTCTTTCAAACTCTGAAAGTGCTGCACAGCAAGAATTTCAGTGGGTGCCATGAGGCAACTTTGAAAATGATTATCTGCGGCTATGAGCATGATGATGAGTGCCACCACTGTTTTCCCACTTCCCACATCGCCTTGTAGCAGTCGATTCATTTGATGGCCTGTAGCAGTATCATTTCTTATTTCGCGTATTACTTTTTTTTGAGCTCCGGTCAATTCAAATGGCATATATTGATTATAAAAATTGGTAAAATATTGACCAACTTTTTCAAATACAAATCCTCTACTGGCCAATTTTCTGTTGTTTTTTATGCTCAGCATTTTTAATTGTGCCAGAAATAGTTCTTCGAATTTTAGTCTTTTTTGAGCTGCCGCAAAATCATTTGCCGAAGGCGGAAAATGCATATTCACTATGGATTGATAACGTCCATTTAATTTCAAATCTTGAATGATATTGAGGGGCAATATTTCTATTATTTCTTTTTCATGAATCTGGGCCAATAATGCACTCGTCAATTTACCAATCGCTCTATTGTTTAACCCTCTTGACTTTAATTTTTCGGTACTGGGATATACTGGTTCCAGATATTTTTTTGTTCCTGTTTCGGCTTCAAATAATTCAATTTCCGGATGGCTTATTTGAGGTTTTCCATTGAATTGAGACAGTTTCCCCCACACTATGTAAGTACGCCCTTCCTGCAAAATTTCTTGCATTCTGGCTATGCCTTGAAACCAAATAAGCTCAATAGTGCCTGTGGCATCCGTTACATCTGCGGTTAATCTTTTGGTATGACGCTCCCCAAAGAGTTCTATGTACCTGATGTTGCCTTTTATTAAAACATAATCAGTTTCCTGAAGAGCAGCAGCTATGGTGGAAATGCGGGTTTTATCAATATGTCTGAATGGGAAATGCCATAACAAGTCTTCAAAAGTTTGAATATTGAGTTCTTTTCTGAGCAACTCTCCTTTTACAGGACCTACTCCTTTTAAGTATTCAATAGGAGTAGCAAGTATTTGTGATGAAAAACTGATATAATAATTTTACGACAAAATAAATAACCTTTCAATTAGTTTTATTTTTTGAAGAAAAAAAGTAGCGTTTTTGAGTTTGTTGTGTCAGAAAGGTTTAAACTTTTATTGCAATAATTTTGATAGTTCTCTTACTAAACGATCTAATTCTTCTGCGGCTACTTGAATTTGCTTTGCTACTAATTTATTGGATTCTGTAGATTCTTCATCAATATCCAGCACATGTGCCAAAGACATCAATCTTGCTAATGGTCCTCTAAATTTATGAGAGTTATAATAGGAATACTCTCTTAACTGTGTAGTTTTGAGTGTAAGATTTTCTTGAAAGATTTTCTTATCTGTTATGTCCATCATGCCACCAATCATTTGTGCGGCTTTACCAGCTTCATTCTTGATGATAAACCCTTTGTCAAAAACATAAGCATAAGAATCATCATTTCTTCTGAAACGATATTCATCAAACCAATAATCGTCTGCTCTATCTACAGATTCATAAATTCTTTTTTTTACCCTGTCTCTATCTTCTGGATGAATATTAGACACCCACCATTCAATGGTATGTTCTCTTTGATTGTTTTGGTACCCAAAAATATCTCTCATGCCATCATTCCACCAGAGTGCATTGGTGGTTAAATCCCAATCCCATACTGCATCGTTTGTAGCTGTGCAAATGGTTTGAAAGCGCTTTTCACTGGCTCGTAAATTTTTTCTGATTATGGCCTCTTCGGTTACATCGTATCCTATTAACCAAGTGATATCAGCGTCAATCAAAGGATGTTTTCGATTTCTTATATGCCAATTTACAACGATATTTTTTCCTGTTTTTGTTTGAACACTTAAATCATTTACAACATATGGTCGATCAGGTTTAAGCTGCATAATTTCAAACAAGGTTGATTGATGTCCAGAATGTGGTGGAAGCAACACATCAATGCCATTTGAATTGGCAAACATTTCTTCCTTAGTATATTCAAATAGTTTTTCACATTGCTCACTAAAAATAATGATGCTTTTCTGTTGATTAATTCCAGCAATCATAATTGGAAACTCATATATCAGTTTCAATATATCTTTTTCCATTGACTAAGATTTAAGCAACTAATGTAAAAGAATAATTCCATTTAATGTTGAATTGTTTTTTTAATCATCAGTACAAAAAAACGATGCTTACACAAAATGCTTTTTGCATCTTTGCCACAATCATATTCATAGATATAATGTCTCATCAAAAAAATATCACCATAGCCGGTGCGGGTCTTGTGGGTACGCTTTTGTCCATCTTTCTTTCCAAACGAGGACACAGGGTGAAACTATATGAAAGAAGAAATGATATGCGAAAAAGCAACACTGGTGGTGGAAGATCAATCAATCTGGCATTGAGTGACAGAGGAATTGCTGCATTAGAGAAAATTGGTATTTATGATGCTATACAATCAATAGCTCTTCCAATGCCGGGCAGGTTTATACATAATGCAGATGGCAGTAGCAACTATCAGCCTTATGGAAAAGAGGGTCAATTTATCAATTCAGTTTCCAGAGCTACATTGAACCAATTGCTGTTGGACAAGGCAGAAGCAGCCGGAGTTGAAATATTTTTTGACAGCTCATGCACTCAGATAAACTGGACTACAAATGAGATAAGTTTTAAATCAGCCGAAGTGGTATCCACTATAAAGGCGGATATCATTTTTGGAGCTGATGGTGCATTTTCAGCTGCTCGGTTGCAACACATGCTTCAGCATGAAAAATTTGATTATCAGCAATTCTACATTGACTGTGGATATAAAGAATTAACTATTCCGGCTACAGCCGATGGGGATTTTGCAATGGATCCAAATGCCCTGCATATATGGCCCAGAAAGGATTATATGCTGATTGCATTGCCAAATATTGACAAGACTTTTACTTGCACACTATTTTTTCCTTTTAATGGCCCACTTTCTTTTTCTGCTTTAGATACGCCAGAAAAAATACGCATATTTTTTGAAAATAATTTTGCTGATACCATACCATTAATGCCCACATTTATGGAGGATTTTATGCAGAATCCTGTGTCCTCTTTAGTTACTGTAAAATGCTACCCTTGGGTACGTGGCGATAAATTCACATTACTTGGAGATGCAGCTCATGCCATTGTTCCCTTTTTTGGTCAGGGCATGAATTGTGGGTTTGAAGATTGCAAGGTTTTAGACGAGCTAATGGAATTGTATGGTGATGATTGGACGAAAATTTTTGAGGAATTTCAAGCACTCAGAAAACCGGATGCTGATGCTATAGCCACACTTGCAGTTAACAATTTTATTGAGATGCGTGATCGTACTGCAGACCCCAAATTTTTATTACAAAAAAAAATAGAAGCATTGCTGCATGAAAAGTATCCGGAGGAATGGGTGCCTGCATATACTCAGGTTACTTTTAGTCCACATATCCGATACAGCGAAGCATTGCATAATGGCAATGTGCAAGAAAATATCATGCAGGAATTTATGCAAAGCCCGGATATAGTATCTGAATGGCAGCAGGAACAGCTTTTGGAAAAAATCATACAACGCAAAAGAGAAAAGATTTCATAGTTCAATACAATCATATATTGAATCTATAATCAGCTACTGAAAAATGTAACTGTCATACTATTTGAATATTCTTGATACGATAATAAATAGATATACCTGGCAAACGGTATGCAAACCCTAATTGTAAAAACTAAATTTTGCCCAATGAAAAAAATTGGCCTGATATCTATTATAAGTATCGTATGTAGTGTAGGAAAAACCCAAACCGATGATTCATTTTGCGCAGCAATGAATCAAATAACTGAAAGTATGCTCACTGATGATGATTGGTTTTCTTAAATAAAGGAAGCGTCGGATGAGAATAAATTTTACCGATTTAGTTCTTATGCATCTAATGTAAATATACCCAATGCTGTTGGCTCATTTCTTTCAGAAAAGTGGAATGCAACAGGAGCTTCGGATCGTTATTTTTTCATGCTATTTTATATTCTGATTCTATACAAACGGCAGCTGCACAAGCCAATATGAATCAGTAAAGCAGTTGCTAAGAAATTGCTTGGGCGATGTTACAATTATTAAAGATACACTCAATGAGAATAGTGAGGGGGATGGATATTTCACCATTCATAAAGATAATATATGGGTGGAAGAGAGCATGTATGTCAATAGCAATTCTAATACATGGGTCATCCGTCTGCGGGTGGAGAATAAAAGAGAAGAGTGAGGTGAAAGCATTCTTTGCAACATCTATTTTTAAAGTTTACTATTTCTGGGGTCGATTTAAAAAGACATCATATTACAAAAAGATATAGCTTGAAATATGATGCATTATTTTTACCTATACCTTTGCTCACATAAATTAAATAGCAATCATCTTGGGAAATCACAGCTCCATCAACAAGGTAAGCGCAGCCGGGCTTCTTGTGGCTTTTGGAATTATATATGGAGATATCGGCACATCGCCACTCTATGTTTTTAATGAAATAATTAAGGATAAAATCATTAGTGAAGAGCTCATTATAGGCGGTCTTAGTTGTATTATCTGGACACTCACATTACAAACTACCATTAAATATGTTTTACTCACACTCAGGGCTGATAATAATGGTGAAGGTGGAATTTTTTCCCTCTATACATTAGTGAGAAGGAGAAAAAAATGGTTGATTTATCCAGCTATGTTAGGGGGTGCAGCATTATTAGCTGATGGTATGATAACTCCTCCAATATCTGTAACAGCAGCCATTGAGGGTTTGAGGCAGGTAGATTCACTTCATAACATTACACAACAAACAATTATAATCATTGTAATTTGTATTCTCGCCCTTCTATTTTTTCTCCAACAATTTGGTACATATTCAATAGGAAAGTTGTTTGGTCCAATAATGCTTATTTGGTTTTCGACACTTTCAATATTTGGTTTGCTGCACATAAGTGATGACTTAGCAATTTTGAAAGCTTTTAATCCCTTTTATGCCTTTCAGTTACTTATTCACTACCCAAATGGATTCTGGCTTTTGGGGGCCGTATTTTTATGCACCACTGGTGCTGAAGCACTTTATTCAGATTTAGGACATTGTGGAAGAAAAAATATAAGGCTTACATGGATAATTGTAAAAACTTCACTAATTCTCAATTATTTGGGACAGGGAGCATGGTTATTAAAAAATCATTTTGGAGACCATATCTCGGCATCTATGATAGAGAAAGGGTTTAATCCTTTTTTAGGGTTAATGCCAGAAGGTGCAGGAAAAATATATGGAATTGTCATTGCGGCACTGGCTGCAATTATAGCAAGTCAAGCACTCATCAGTGGATCATTTACGCTTATTAGTGAGGCCATGCGTTTGAATTTATGGCCAAAAATGAGAATCATTTATCCCACAGAAGAAAGAGGACAGTTGTACATACCAGGTATAAATACATTACTATTTGCTGGCTGTGTAGGAATAACTTTATATTTTCAGTCATCAACAAATATGGGTGCGGCATATGGACTCGCCATTACAATATGTATGATGTCCACATCTGTCTTATTGGTGAATTATTTTATATCTCATCGGGTTGCTCCTGCTTTAGTATATACCTATTTTATAGTTTATCTGGCTATCGAATTATCTTTTCTGATTGCAAACCTTGATAAATTTCCACATGGTGGTTATGTAACTTTAGTAATAGGATGCGCATTATATGCTGTAATGATCATTTGGTTTAAAGCAAGAAAAATCAAAAACAGATATGTAGAATTTGTAAAACTTGATCATTATATACCACTGATTCAGGAATTAAGCAATGATAAATCTGTTACTAAGTATAGTACACATCTAGTTTACCTAACCAGTGCCGACCTCTCACATGAAATTGAACATAAAATCATTTATTCCATCTTAAACCGAAAGCCAAAAAGAGCAGACATATATTGGTTTATACATGTAGATACGCTTGATGATCCATATACCTGTGAGTATGTGGTAGATCATATTATTCCCAACGATATAATTCGGGTAGAATTTAGACTTGGCTTTAGGGTGGAGCCAAAAATTAACCTCATGTTTCGTAAAGTAGTGGAAGAATTGGTACAGAAAAAAGAAGTAAATATTACGAGCAGGTATGAGAGCTTAGAGAGAAATAATATTGTGGGTGATTTTCAGTTTGTGGTTATGGAAAAATTCTTAAGTTCCGATAATGAACTTCCATTCTTGGAAAAGGTAATCATGAAATTCCATTTATGGCTCAAAGAGCTTAGTTTGAGTGAAGAGCGTGGATTTGGTCTTGATCCAAGTTTTGTAAGTGTTGAAAAATTTCCACTCATGGTTAGCTCTGCCACATCAGTTAAGATGAAGCGAATATTGACTGAAGAAGAATAAAAACGATTTTAAAATGGAGAGTGATATTTCTGCTGCGCAGGATATAGGTGCCGATGAACTATACGAAAGAAAACAGTTTATTGCCGACCCCGGTCAGCAGCCTATGCGTTTAGACAAATGGATACACATGCGTCTGGAAAATGTAAGTAGAAATAAAGTACAACAAGGTCTTGAAAATGGGTTTGTAACAGTAAATGGATTGCCAGCTAAATCAAACTATAAAATTCGACCAGGGGATATAGTTGTGTTAATGAGTTTGACCAACCCTGAATCAACTGAAGTAAAGCCGGAAGAAATTCCTTTAGAAATTATTTATGAGGATGATGCATTGATGGTCATTAATAAAGCAGCGGATATGGTAGTCCATCCCGGTGTGGGCAATTATACCGGCACATTACTCAATGGTATTGCATGGCATTTATTGAAAAACAATCCTGACCTCAATGAAGAATCACTTCCACGATTTGGATTGGTGCATAGAATTGACAAAAATACAACGGGCTTATTGGTCGTAGCCAAAACTGCTGAGTCTGCATCACATCTTGCAAGGCAGTTTGCCAATCATACTGTTCAAAGAAAATATACTGCATTGGTATGGGGCGATATATCCGATGATGCTGGTACAATAGATATGCACATTGCCAGACACTATCGACATAGAAAAATTTATGACACTTATCCGGATGGGGATATTGGTAAGCATGCCATTACACATTATAATGTAGTGGAAAGATTTAATTACGTAACATTGGTGGAGTGCAAACTGGAAACAGGAAGGACACACCAAATACGAGTACATTTAAAGCATATTGGTCATACACTTTTTAATGATTGGGAATATGGCGGAGATAGAATATTAAAGGGTACTGTATTTACAAAATATAAACAGTTTGTAGATAATTGTTTTCAGGTTTGTCCCAGATGTGCATTGCATGCAGGACTTCTTGGTTTTATACATCCCGTTACCGAAAAGGAAATGATTTTTCAACAACCACTGCCTACTGACATGCATCTTGTAATTGATAAGTGGAGGAGTTATACGAAAGTGCGTCCCCTAGAAAATTAGGCACCACTCCTTTGCGGATAATAAACTTATATTGCATTAAATTTTTTCTATGCAATACAACGTTAAGCCATTTTATTTTTTTGCTTTTTTAGTATCAATCATCCTGATTCCGGCCTGCCACCATACTATTCAAACAAAAGAAAAATTTCCCGATCCTGATGCGGAATATTTTGCGCAAAGGAATGGATACAATGGTCTGACCCCTGAGGCACTTAGAACTGCTATTGCATTGCGTCAGCAAAAAGATGAATTTCAATTGTTTTTAGAATCAAAGGGAATACCTCAGCCTGCCTGGAAAAATATCGGACCTACAAACACCGGTGGTCGTATCACTGCACTTGCATTATCTCAAACGAATGATAATATCATTTATGCAGGTGCTGCAAGCGGCGGTATATTCAAGTCTGTTGATTATGGTGTAAACTGGACTGCTATTTTTGATAAACAAACAAGCCTTTCAATTGGAGATGTAGTTATTGATCCACTAAATGATTCAACACTATATGCCGGCACCGGAGAACCCAATACTGGTGGGGGCTCTATCACCTACGATGGTAATGGTATCTATAAATCAACAAACGGTGGCCGCACATGGACGAGCAAGGGATTGTCAAATGTGGGTACCATTGGAAAGATTGCTATTTCACAATCAAATACAAATATTATTTATGTAGCAGCAGTTGGAAATATTTATCAAAAATCACTCAATAAAGGCTTGTATAAATCAACCAATGCAGGCAACACTTGGAGCAATA
Organism: uncultured Parafilimonas sp.; assembly: GCA_937892395.1. Lineage (GTDB taxonomy): Bacteria > Bacteroidota > Bacteroidia > Chitinophagales > Chitinophagaceae > CALAGJ01. Next base: position 675 of record CALAGJ010000015.1, on the reverse strand, counting down.
TTTTATTCATCTCAGACTCTACATCCGTAAATGATGTAGTGGTAAATCCTTTAAATGCAAACATAGTTTATGCCACTACCTGGGAAAGGATTTCAAGACCTGGTTTGAGAGTATATGGAGGCATTACAAGCAACCTATATAAGAGTGTAGATGGTGGTTTAAGTTGGATAAAATTATTGCCTGATGACGCAAATAGAGGAAAGATAACTATTGATATGCCCCCTACCAATCCAAATCTTTTGTATCTAAGTATTGCCAATAAAAATGGTACATTCAATACGTTGCAGAAATATAATGGCACAAGTTTTCAAACCATTAAAAATGGTATAGCAGCAAGTACAACCTATACATGGTGGTTTGGCGGAGTAATGTGCCATCCATTGGATAGTAATATTGTTTACTTCTCAGACTTTACGCTATATCGTACTACAAATGGTGGAGCAAGTTGGACAGGTGTGGCATCTGCGCTACATGTGGATCAGCACTCAGTAGCAGTCAGTAAAATATCTCCCAATAAAGTTGTGGTAGGAAATGACGGTGGAGTATATACTTCTACAAATAGCTTGTCCACTTATACGCTTTGTAAAATATCTAATGCTCAAGTATATGATTTTGATATTTAGAAGTACTGATTTAGTTACACCAATTTTAGTTGATTAATAAAAACCGGCTGGT
>CALAGJ010000014.1 GCA_937892395.1 uncultured Parafilimonas sp. | reverse complement strand
GCACTTTTCCTCCCAGGTTAAAATCAGGAAAATCATTACACATGGCAATAGCTTCATCCATATTTTCAGCATGCACAATAAAATATCCACCAATGATTTCTTTCCCTTCTAAATAAGGCCCATCTGTATGTGTGTTGATACCCGTTACAATTTTTCCACCCGGCAGCAATGGTTCTCCTTCTAAATATTTTCCAGCTGCGCTTAGTTGGCCAATCCAGGCAAACCATTTACCCATTTGTTGCTGCATTTCTTCAGCACTTTGATTACTTTTGGTTTCACCATTCTGAAAAATAAGCATAAACTTTTCCATAATTTTTTGATTTTGATTTTAAATATTGTGGATATAACGAATGGCCTATTTGATTTCGGACAAGTAATTGAAAAAAGTCTGCTATCACGAAAATTAAGGTCAAAAATCTTATAAATTAAAAAAACTTTCAAAAAAATGAATTGCTATAACCTGAATGTAAAAACACTAATCAACTAAAGAAATATTAGGAGCCAATGGGTAGCAACTACTTACTACGTATTGCCACTACTGGATTCATACGTGCTGCAATAGAAGCAGGAATAATGCCTGCAAGTATGCCAAGTATGATACATATAGAAAATGCCAAAGTAATAATATCACCAGAGATAACAATGGGAAATGGCATAACGCTACTCAATCCAAGAGTGAGTAACCATACTAAGAAAAGACCAAGTAACCCACCTATAATACAAAGAAATGCGCTCTCCAATAAAAATTCGGTAAGTATCGTTTTGCTCTTTGCGCCAATTGCTTTTTTAAGCCCTATTTGACTGGTTCTTTCTCTTACAGTTACAAACATAATATTTGCAACACCAAATGCGCCTACTATCAAACTTATACCGGCAATAGCCCATCCTCCGGCATTTACGCTTCCAAAAAAACCACTTACACTTTCACTGAAATTGTTGACATCATTCAATGCAAAATTGTCACTTGCTTTTGGGCTCAATCTTCTTATCTGACGCATGATGCCTCTTAATTCATCAATCAATGCAATGGTGCTGATATTTTCTTTGCCATTGACTAAAAGAAAAGGTTGAGCATTCTGACTATTTACATCATAAATACTTGCATAACACCTGTAGCTGAGTATCAAACATCTATCATAATCAAACCCGTTTATTATACTTGCTCCTTGCTTTTTTATTACACCGGTTATCAGCACAGTTTTACCATCAAAGGATACTTGCTTACCCACTGCCTTCTCTGCTTTACCAAATAGCTGCTCCGCATTTGTAAAACCTAATACACCAGATGGCAATCCTCTTTCAAAATCATTGCCTGTTAAGTATCTGCCATATACAATTTCTACTGTTTGTATATCATCAAAATCCTCTGTGACACCATAAATATTTACATTATTTAGCTGTTCGCCCTCATATTTTACATTGCTGTTACTACTATTAAAGTAGCTGATATATTTTGCCAAACTACTCCTTTCTTTTATCAACTTTACTTCTTCAAATTTTGGGTTGGGTCTATTGACAAATTTCCACCATGGGTACTCAGAACCACCGGAATATTCCCACTTATCAATGTAGATGGTATTGCTACCAAAAGATTGTATATCATCTTGTATTTTACCCTCTAAACTATTTACAGTGGCCAATACACCTATGATACAAAAAATGCCGATAGTAATACCAAATAAGGAAAGGAATGTGCGCAATTTATTTACCCTAAGTTCCTGTAAAGCCATTAGGAAGCTATTCCATAAAATGCTTAATAATTTAAACATGGCTCAAATGTAGGAGAACTTTTGTTGAATAAAATTGCAATTTTAGATAAGCGGTTAATCTAAGTTATTAAAAGTATTAAAGTCCTTATTTGCTTAATCTTTCGGGGAAAAAAACTGCCTTATAAATAATGAAAATTGGCATTACTTCCACAGCAAATATATAAATGAGAAAATGAAAAGCATTTAATGGAATCGTTCTTCTTACCCTAGTTAATAATACCAAATATCTCATACCAAAAAAGATGGCAACTATACAGCTTAAGGTTGTAATAATTACAGGTTTCCATTCATCATTTGAATAGGCCAGCAACAATAAAAAAGGTAGCAATACTATGCCTACAACTTTATTAATGAGAAATACAATAAAACTATATTCACCCGCTGCATCGTCGGCATTAAATACCCACCCGGCAAATTTTAAGAAAAGAAATTTTACGCTATATATAATGAACAACAAAGCAGCAGCTAATAAGAATATTTGTATAAAAGGGTAACTGGTTTTTTGATAATAAAATACAAGAATAGCAGCTAGCATACCTCCTGCCAAAATGAACAGCAGGTTCAATAATACTGCCGAAATACTTTGACCGGTTAGTAACTCTTTTGTTTGCACCTGTCTAAATACCGGTTGAAATGAAAGGCTAAAAATATTTTGTACATACACCGGAAAAAAAGTTCTGGTTATACCAAATAGTAGCAGCAAAAAAATTAAACCATAAAACAAACTGTCCGGGTAAATGGCATCATGTATCATGCCCTCTTTTCTTTGTGCAGGTCCTTGGTTTGACCTATATGAAGTAAGATGTAAAAATGCCTTGAATGCAGTATCTGAGAGCCACTCATTTGATACTACTGGATGTACAGAAATGGTATCGAATACAGCAGCAGGCAAAGTATCAACCTTACCCGAGGCTGTATTTGTGTCACCACTTAAAAACGAAGTATCAGTTTTGGAATATTCAACACCTGTTGTTTGTCTGTTTTGTTTTGAAGGCAGGGTATCTTGCACCTTCGGTGAATGTACAGAATCTTGCGACCATGATGAATAGCATAAAAAAGCTAGAAGAACCAAAAAATTAAATTTCCTCATAATGGGTTTTGACAGACAATAGATGCCAATACTTTATCCAAGTTCGGGATAGAGTGGAAACTGTTGCATAAAATCATTTACCTCATGCCCTACTGATGCAAGTATATCCGTATTATCAGCATGCATTAAGACTCTATCAATAAAATCAACTATTTGACTCATGTGGGTTTCCTGCATACCCCTTGTTGTAATGGCTGCTACACCAACCCTTATACCACTGGTTACAAAAGCACTCTTATCGTCAAAAGGCACCATATTTTTATTTACAGTAATCTCGGCCGCACCAAGCACTTGTTCAGATTTTTTGCCACTAATATTTTTATTCCTCAAATCGATAAGCATTAGGTGGTTATCGGTACCATTACTTACAATATGGTAATCTTTGTCTGTAAATGCCTTTGCCATGGCTTGTGCGTTTTTTTGCACCTGCTTAGCATACAACGTAAAATCATCACTTAAAATTTCGCCAAAGGCGATGGCCTTAGCGGCAATAACATGCTCCAACGGGCCACCCTGTGTACCAGGAAATACGGCCATATCTATGAGGTGACTCATGAGGCGTGTATTTCCTTTTGGATCTTTTATGCCAAATGGGTTTTCGAAATCATTGCGCATCATGATAACGCCGCCTCTGGGGCCACGTAGTGTTTTATGCGTTGTGCTGGTTACAAAATGACAATGGTCAAATGGGTCATTCAGAAGTTGTTTTGCAATTAAGCCTGCTGGGTGTGCAATATCTGCCATCACAAAAGCACCTACTGCATTTGCAACTGCTCTTATACGTGCATAATCAATATCTCTACTATAAGCACTGGCACCACAAATAATTAACTTTGGCCTCACCTCTTTTGCTTTTGACTCAAGCATATCATAGTCAATTAAGCCCGTCTCTTTTACGACACCATAAAAATGAGGCTCATATAATTTTCCACTAAAGTTTACAGCACTTCCGTGTGTAAGGTGACCACCCATACTAAGGTCTAAACCAAGGATAGCATCCCCAGGTTTTAAGATGGCTAGCATGAGTGCTGCATTTGCTTGTGCGCCACTATGGGGTTGCACATTGGCATATTGAATATTGAATACTTGCTTTAATCTGTCTATGGCCAATTGTTCGGTTTGATCCACAATGGCACAACCTCCATAATACCTTCTGCCAGGGTATCCTTCTGCATATTTATTTGTCATTACATGCCCCATAGCTTGCATGACCTGCAAACTGGTAAAATTTTCAGAGGCTATCAATTCTATGCCATTCCGCTGGCGTTCTAATTCTTTTTGGATTAAATCAAAAACAACTGTATCTCTCTGCATGCATCAATATTTTGGGTACAAATATAAGTGCATCACCAAAGAAGCAGGGCTTTTAAAAAAGGCTGTGGATAGTTTCCCTAAAAAAATGTACTGCTGTTAATCAAAACCATAAGCTACTTCAAAATAAAATCTTCTATCCAATAATATCCATACCAATGCCTTCTTTCAATTTTACCATAAAATGCACAGGGTCAGATGCATTTGGATTTGAAGGCGTTTCCATTTCTGTACAAAGGATTATATCACCAAAAATTTGTGCCAAAATAAATGTTGGCGTTGTGAATGTAATAGCTATCACATGCTTACTTATATCATTTATTGCAGACTCTATTAGTTTTACTTCAGCCATTTCAAAACGGATTGGCTCGTGTAATGTTCCTATAAAATGGGGTATTACATTATTGAGTTTATTTATAAATGGCGTAGCCTGTATTCCTATTTTGTAATGAAGAGCGTTTGCTTTGCCATTTGCAGCTACCATTTCTGAAAAAAGAAGGAATTTATGCTCGGTATTATATGCTTGGCTACGCAATAAAAATTCATTGTAAGTAACTTGCCATATCAATTGCTCCCATTCCTGAACTGCAGTATCAGAAATGACATGTCTATACAGTAGTTTTATTTGCTTAAAATCCATCACTCATTTTATAACGCAAGTCCAATAGTGTATGATGCTTGCACACCTTGACCACTATATGCATCTATTGATGTAAGTTCTGAGGCCAACGAATTTGCAAATACAGAATCTGCAAGGTTATTGGCTACAGATGTGTTTTGTCCATGACCCTGATAAAGCGCAGTTTGATATACTTTACGATTTACTTGATCCGGAAAAGCCACTTGTGTTGTCTTTTTTAAAACTCCATTGATAAATACTTCCATGTGAATATGAGTTATTCTACCCGGATACCATCCGGGATAAACTGTAATGAATTTACAATTTCCATTGGCATTTGTCAACTGATATCCTCTAAGAAATGTTTGACCCCTTAAATCTTTTGTACCCAAATAACCGGGCTGTTTATATCCTGAATAATATCCATCCTTATCGCAATGCCAAATATCTACCCTAGCATTAGCAATTGGGGCACAATCATTATTTACATCCACAACTTTAAATATGTATATTAATGGAAGACCGGTTCTGTCTTCTCTCACATCTGATCTATTGAGCGGATTATTTATTTCTCCTCCCGGATAAGGATATGGGCCCTCAGTTTCACCAGGAGAAACAATACATGCATTTACGGATGCATCCTTAGATAAACTTTGAGCTACATGCAGTTCAGCATCTTTTTTACACGCATCAAGCATGATTGTACCCGCTCCAACAAAACCTAAGCTGTTTCTTAAAAAGTCTTTTCTTTTCATACTTAAAAAATTGAGCAGGCCAAAGTAGGTAAATAGGATTAAATTATTTGTTTTTCATTTTTTTTAGCTTTTTATGTACCAAGCATAATCTTTGCCAACTCCACCCGGAGAGAGTGCTTGGTAACATGATTGTATTCAAAGTAGGACATCCGATTTATTGGACGGATGAATTAGCCTGAGTTTGGCATTTGTCAATAAGAAAAATCCTAAAGGGATGGGATAGTCAAAAATGAATTCATATTTCCATACCTACAATCTTGTATGGATTTTGGGAATGTGTAGATAGTGATATAGGTGATTTTTTTGCTTCGTTTCACTCGCAATGATGAGTCGTGTGTGGGCATTGCCCGAAGGGCGAAAAAATTTCTTTTGCTTTTTATATTTTGTTATTAGCAATTGATGCATGGGTAAAAATTGAGGCATTGGCTCAGATTTTTTAATTAAAAAACATTTTGATATTTTCATATTAATGCTGAGTTTGTTTTGAAAATCCTAAGTTGGTTATACTGTTTTGTCATGAGATGTATTCATCAGTTGAATCCATTAAAAAAGGAGGACGAATCCTCCTTTGAATCAGTAATGTATAGTCTTACTTGGCTATAAGCATTTTTTCGGTAGCTATTGCATTTCCATTGACCATAATGGAATAGTAATAAACACCTCCACTCAATTCATTGCCAAATAAATTAATGGTGTTTTTGCCCTTGGCAATATTGTTATACGATTTTACCACACGGCCGGCTTGATCTACAATTATAAGTGATGCAGGCTCTGCCGTATTGAGGTCATATATAATTTGTGTATTTCCATTTGATGGATTTGGTCGGTTTGTGAGTTGTACTGCCTTGCTTTGTGATACCTCTGAGGATGAGATGGCATTTGCATTTGTGTTTACAGGGCTTAATCCTGCTGTTTGAGATAGGATATTGACTCTTTTTATGAGGGCATCAATTTGCTCCTGCTGATTGGCAATAACTTTCTCTTGCTTTGATATGGTTGCAGACTGTGTTTTTAAAAATTCTGCATTCGTATTTGTGTTGGAAGTGGTGAAAGAAAAAATGCCATTCATTTCTTTAATAGCTTCTACTACAGCTGCAAGTATGGCATCATAGTCAATACTTATTAAACCATCATCATGCTCTATATGTGCATCGGGCAGGTTTTGTAAAACACTAGATTGTGTAAAGCCATAAGTGGGTGTTTTTTGATCTCCATTATAGCCTAGCCAACGATAAGTGCGACCCTCAAGGTTTAATATCCTTTTTAATGCATCAGGAATATCCTGCTCATCAAATTTGAATTTATCACTTTCTAAACGGTAATAACTCTGTGAGCGCATAGGAGCTGTGGGCACATCAAAACGGATGGGTCTTTTTTCTGGTGTAAATAAAATACTTGCATTGTTGAAACCTATTTCTGTAGGATTTTCTACATCAATACCAGTAGTAGAATTAGCCAGTAAAGTCATTGCTCTTCTTCTATCTGTAGGGTTATTTGTACCATTTCTAAAATAGAAGGTAAGCCTGTCCTGCGAGCCATTTCCTGAAGTTGCTGGATTAAGAAAATCTAAATCCTGCCAAGTTATTTCAGCTTCTTGTCTTACAGCATTACTCGCATTTACTTGCACATTGAGGGCAATTTTTGGACCCACCTGAGTGCGCAAACCATGTATGGGCAAATTGATTGTACTATTACCTTCTTGACCTAAAGCAGAAAAAGTAGAATTAGTAAAATTGCTAATAGAACCATCATTTAATATAAACATGCTTTTAAAGGGAGATGATGATACAGCAGCAGTGGCATCTACAAAAAAAGTGGAGCTGGGATTTTCAGTGTTGATACCTACACTTCCATTTGGATTAGCATCCAACAAAAGATTATCTATAACGCACCTATAAACCATTGATTTTATTGAGTTCTGTGGTGTTGTACTATAATTTGGTACAACATAAGTACAACAAATTAAAAACTACTTACTATACTGTAAATTCCTTTCTTTTCAAGCTGTGCCTGCCTGTTAAATACTTGCATTTCCTTTAACCTACTACAATAATATTCGTGTGTAGCTTTTGCATAACCATTTTGCAACAGCAAATCATTTAGGCACTCTCCACTTGGCAGTATTACATAGCCTAACTGCCGTTTCCAATAATCATAGAAATTAGCTTCTTCCGTAATGATGGTTACAGCCGTTTGTGGCGGTGCTATGCTTAAAACATAGTGTAACGACTGCATACCCAATTGCCTTAAAATTTGGGCTGGTAATTGGCTTTTAAGCTCATCTTCTTTCATCTTCCTGTTATACTTTACTTCTGGTGCATCTAAGCCATAAAGACGAATCTCTTTTTGCTTTTTAGTGAAAAGATGGCAAATGACGATGCTATCACCATCCAACACTTCTTCAATTTTCCAATGAGTTTCCACCCTGTACGGTGCTTTTGCGTTGTATTGCATTGATTTTCAATTATTTATGTGTTATACTTTCAAAGATAAGTGTTGAACTTTGCAGGTGCAATTGCAAACATTATTTCACATTTAAACAATTAAAAAAATGGCAAGACAAAAAGGTGCTTTAAAGTATGTGGGAACACTTGGTGATGTTCGCCACTTCAAAATCAAAGGGCAAGATGGCTACTTTGCTGGTATGGTTGGTGGACCAACTGGTGACCAGGTTAAAACAGCCTCTGAGTTTGAAAGAACCAGAGAAAATATGAATGAGTTTGGTGGCTGTGCCAAAGCTGGAAAATCTGTAAGAACGGCTTTATCTGGGTTGATTAGAACAATGGCAGATAGTCAAGTAACTGGCAGATTAACTAGTGTAATGAAGAAAATCAATTTAGAAGATGGCACTGAAGCAAGGGGCTATCGTAAAATTGAAATTACCTCACAAAGACAATACCTTGAAGGGTTTGACTTTGATAAAAATTTGTCATTGGATAGCGTGGTGAATGTTGATTTTACAACTACCCACCTTGCAGCTCGTAACAGTGCCGATTTAGTGTTACCTGCTTTTAATCCAATGGAACTGTTAGCAATTCCATCAGGTGCTACACATTGCCGTTTCATCAATGCTATTGCTGTTATTAGCGATTTTCAGTACAACGTAACTACTGATAGCTATGAGCCTATTGATGCTGCATTGAATGAATTAAGCAAGGTTGCTTATAGTGCTTACATTCCTGTTGATGCTGCTTTTGCTGGCTCTACTGTTACCGCAGCTTTGGCTGGTGCTCCTGCAATGACAGCAGATGTTAGTGTTTTGCAAGTAGTAGGTATTGAATTTTCACAAAAAGTTGGTGCCGATTACTATGCTTTTGCAAGTGGTAACTGTATGCAGATTGTAGAAATTTTCTAATCGTTAGAAGATTATGGAAAGCAAAATCATCAGAGTGGCTCAGGGGAAAAATAGTACGCTGAGCCACTTGTATTTAAACGGCATTTTTCAATGCTATTTGTTAGAAGACAAGATTAGGGAAGTGAAAATACCTAAGCAAACAGCTATTCCCACTGGCATTTACAAGTTGATTGTGAACACTTGGGGTGGAATGAATGTGAAGTATCAAAACTTGTTTCCTGCAATGCACAAGGGAATGATTGAGATTGAAGGGCTACCCAATTTTGACTATGTGTATATCCATATTGGCAACACATTTACACAAACTGCTGGTTGCCCACTTTGTGGATTTGGATTTGCGTTTGAAAATGGGGATTACAGTGTTACACAAAGCAAGGATGCTTACAAAATAGTTTACCCAAAGTTGTTGGCTGTAGCAAGTAATCCAACTAACAAAATCATCATTGAAAACAATTTTCAATTCTAAAAGCAAACACTAATGGAAACAGCAATCAATTTAAACATCGTTTTTGGCTCTATCATTAGTTTGTTGTTGTCCATTGTTGCCTACTTTATCAAACAGCTTCATACTGATTTTAGAAGGATGGAAAAGGATTTAACAGAGGTAAAAACAATGGCCATACTGATTAAAACAGAGTTTAAAAGCAGCAATGATTTACTGAACCAGAAAGTAGATTATTTGGAAAAGAGAGTACACAATATTGAATTAACCATTTTAAAACATTCAGAAAATGAAAAATGAAAATTTGAATTTAGTAGAACGCATCCAGGCACCAACACCTAAATGGTTTAAAACACTTAGGGCTATTGGTTTGGCTTTGACTGCTGTGGGTGGTGCTATTGTAGCTGCACCTGTGGCATTGCCAGCAGGATTGGTAAGCGTTGCAGGATATTTGGGTTTGGCTGGTGGTGTGATCACAGCAGTTTCTCAAACTGCAGTTAGCACTGAAGAAGAGCCAGTAAAACCTGCTGCACCTGCCGAAACAAAGTAATCAAGCTGTAAAAAGCCTTGCGTTAAAAGCTCCAAAATTTGGGGCTTTTTTCGTTTTTAGCCCTCCTATTTCATTTGCTTACATTGCTTTGCCTTGTGTTTATTAAGGGGTGCAGTCATATAGCATTTATCTATTGCTTACATAGGAATCATCCGTAATTCATCGTCAATGGTTTTGGTCAAAGAAGTTCCGTCAAACAGTAATCAGCAAAGCCCTAAAAGGGCAATGCTGACAACTGACGGCGACCAGATGGATAAACGAAAATGAACCAACCAATGGAAGCCAAATGAAAGGCACGAACCCCAAAAGCTGGGCGATAGAAAACACCAACCCTGCACAAATGACGACTGAAAGCCAAACGTGGCAGAACTGGAACTGGAAAATGGCAACTGCTTAATGGGCAAAGTGCCAAACGAGAACGAGTGATGATGCGAAGCTGTTTTTGCATAACTAAATTTTTTATAAGCATCAATCAGTGTAGGCAGTGCAGCACACCAAAAGGAAACGGAATAAATGAAAGGTTTGTGTGTTGGATTTTGTGTTTATGCCGTAGTCTTTTGGTTACTGCTGTTGGCTTTGTGGGTCTGGCTGCCGAAACTATTTTTGCTGTATTAAAAAATATTATGCAACAACTAACGCCTTGAAGTTGCACGTTGAAATATTGCTCTTTTTGCATCCATTATTAACAGTAGATTTTGCTTGTAGTTTTTTTCGAGGGCTTCTAATTTTTGCAGTGCATTTACATTTTTGTTGTATTGCTCTTTTTCTGCAAAAGCTATTGCAGCTTGTTCTTTTAAAAATGTTTTGAACTCGTGTAAACGAATAAAAGGAATAACTGAACCAGTGAGCAAATGATGAAATTTTTTAGACTGCCACAAACCCCAACACAACCAATATAAAAACTCTTTATCATCTTCAGTTTTTACGGTGATTACAAAGCAATTTGGGCAAGGTTTTTCGAGTGGCTTGCCACTATTCAAACCTTTGTTTAAAATGAAAAAATGAGGCTGTGCAATGCTTTTTTGATTGAATTGATTAAAGCAATTAATTGAGAAAGTAAACATAAAAACTACCACTGATTTTTACTAATGGCAGAAAACCACTATTGACCAGCGATAGGCAGTCAAAATGCAGTGTGGGTAAGGAAGGCAAGGTTTTTTGCAAGAAAAATACTACCTGTTTCTTGCCAAATTTGCGAAGCCTTGGCAAGACAAAAACAGGGGAAGATTTTTTTGCAAAAACCGAAAGGCAAACGGAACAAAGTGAAGTGCAGACCTTGCCGACTTTTGAGAGCATATTTTTGCCTCTCGCTGGACAATAGATGAAAACTTCAAATTCTATTTCCTTGCTTCAAAAAAGAAAAGAAAAAAGAAAAAATTCAATCAACTTCTTGCAGCGTTAGAAAGGGTTAGAAGCTACAGAAAAATAAAGCAATGTGTTGTTGTAGCATAGCAAAAAAGCAAATGCCTGACTGAAAGTAACGAACAAAAGCAAAGGGGCTTTGGTAAATTTGCGAAGCCACCAAAGCCAATGCAGCAAAGGCTTGTGAGAGATTGAAGAAAGGCTGTTGCTGTGTGGTGATGCAATGGGCTGAAATGAATGTAACTGAAATGAGTGGAAGGTAGTGTAGAGAATGGAACGTAGTGAAATGAACGAAACGCTGTAACGTAATGGAAGTGTAATGAATGAAGTTGATTGCATCACAAGGCTTGAAGTATAGCTGCTTTATTTTACTGGCAAATGAAAATGGGTCGGGTGGGTAGCAGAGCCAAATGCTGAAATTTTGTTACAAAAGTTGAATTGAAAAACTGCTGCTCGTTAAACAATGGGTGGGTGAGTATAGCAAAGAAAAAAACGGCTGTATTTTATTAAAATACTTGTGTTGGCTACTTAACATAAAGTGATTATGTGATTTTTTTTGTTTGGCATACTTGTATGAGGGTTGGTAAAAAATTACATAATAGCACTTTATGTTTAAGTATGCTTCTGACAATTTTTGTACTGCAATAAAGGAATGGTGGTGGTGGTTGGAATGACTGTCTTTTTTTTGCTATGCTTGAGTGATTGCCTGGCTCTTTGCAAACGAGGTACGAGGCTTGCAATGTGCCAAAATGTATAGCTGCATTGCAGCAAAAAAGTATTGCAGTTAAAAATTGGCAGCAACACAAAATGACAAACCTTTTTGGCAACAGCTGTTTTTTTCTTTAGCAGAGCTGGGTGGGTATAACTCATGGTTCTCGCCACACCATTATCTGCAGTACTACAAGCATTATTGACTAAATCTACTACAACATTGTTCCTATGCGGTTTATCTTACTCAAAAAAAGTAAAATGAATACTTATGACTGAAGTCATATTGAAGAAAGTTGGCATACATATAACTTTGCATAAAAAATTAATTATTTATGAAAAGAATGTATTTCTTGATTTTAACTTGTATGATATCTGTATTGATATTTTCTTGTGGCAATCAAAACGGCAACACAGCTAATTCAACGGAAAAACCTAAAAGCATGGTACCTGATGCTGAAAATTATGACCCTAAAAGAGGTGAGGGTAAGTTTAGTGCAGATAATGTTAAAATAGATCCCAAACTTGATGCTGCATTAGCTGCTACAGGAGAAAAAATCGTTAATACAAAATGTGCTTCTTGTCACAAACTTACTGGCGAAAAATTAGTTGGGCCAGGTTGGGCTGGTGTTACAACGCGACGTAAGCCAGAATGGATTATGAATTTCATTACTAACCCTGATCCGATGATAAACAAAGACCCAGAAGCAAAAGCAATGCTTGAGCTATGCTTAGTACGAATGCCAAATCAAAGTTTGACGGATGAAGATGCTAGAAGTATTTTAGAATTTATGAGAAAAAATGATGGTATTAAATAACAAAACAAAATTAACATTTATGAAAAAAATGGCATTTCAATCAATAGCTGTAATATTTTCAACTTTGATGATGTTTGCAGGTTGCAAACCAAAAAATTCAGCGGATGCTGTAAGTGGAGATGCAGCAGCAAAAGCTTATGTAGCTCCTGGTAAGTATGATGAATTTTACAACTTTGTTTCAGGTGGATTTAGTGGGCAAATGAGTGTTTATGGTTTGCCGAGTGGCAGATTGCTAAAAGTGATACCAGTTTTTTCTGTAGATCCTGAAAAAGGTTGGGGTTACAGTGAAGAAACTAAGCCTATGTTAAATACTTCTCACGGTTTTATTCCTTGGGATGACTTGCATCACACAGAGCTGTCGCAAACAAATGGAGAAATTAATGGTAAATGGATTTTTGCAAATGCTAATAATACACCACGTTTAGCTAGAATAGACTTAAAAACTTTTAGAACTGCTGAAATACTTGAATTACCTAATAGTGGTGGTAACCATAGCTCACCTTTTGGAACAGAAAATTCTGAATATATTGTTGCAGGTACTCGTTTTAGTGTTCCCCCAGATGATGTAAGTGGGGATGTGCCTATCAGTTCATACAAACAAAATTTTAAAGGACATATTAGTTTTGTTAGTGTTGACCAGACAAGTGGTGAAATGAAAATTGCGTTTCAGCTAAAAACACCTGGTGTAAACTTTGATTTGGCACGTTGTGGCAGGGCAAAATCTCACGGCTGGTTTTTCTTTAGTTGCTACAATACAGAGCAAGCAAACACTATGTTAGAAGTTAATGCCTCTCAAAAAGACAAAGACTTTATCATGGCAGTAAATTGGAAAAAAGCAGAAGAATATATTAAAGCAGGTAAAGGCAAAAAGCAGCCAGTTAAATATGCACACAATGTTTATAGCGATGTAACTCATACGGCTACTTCAACAATGATGAATGAGGTTACTGTTTTGGATGTTGCAGAGTTAAAGGATATCTGCTATTTTATTCCTTGCCCAAAATCACCTCACGGTTGCGATGTTGATCCAACAGGGGAATATATTGTTGGTAGTGGAAAATTAGCTGCTTTAATTCCTGTATTTAGTTTCGATAAACTACAACAAGCAATTACTGCCAAATCATATGATGGTGAGTTTGGTGGTATTCCTGTTGTGAAGTATGAAGCCGCTTTATATGGTGAAGTTCAAAAACCAGGATTAGGCCCTTTACACACAGAGTTTGACGGCAAAGGAAATGCTTACACATCATTCTTTGTAAGTAGTGAGGTGGTGAAATGGAATATTAAAGATTTAAAAGTTGTTGATAGAGTTCCAACTTATTACTCAGTTGGTCACTTGTGTATTCCAGGTGGCAACACTAGAAAACCATCTCCAAAATATTTAATTGCTTACAATAAAATTACAAAGGACAGGTACTTGCCAACTGGGCCAGAATTAGCACAGTCAGCTCAGCTGTATGATATAAGTGGTGATAAAATGCAAATGATTTTAGATTTTCCAACTATTGGAGAACCACACTATGCACAAGCTGCACCGGCCGATTTAATTAGAAATAACGGGCAATTAAAAATATTTAAGATTGCTGATAATAAACATCCTTATGCTGCTAAAGGTGAAAATGAAACCAAGGTTGTTAGAGAAGGAAATAAGGTTCACGTTTATATGACATCTATTCGCTCTCATTTCTCTCCTGACAATATCGAAGGAATTAAGATGGGTGATGAAGTATATTTCCACGTTACTAATCTTGAGCAGGATTGGGATGTGCCACACGGCTTTGGCATAAAAGGTGCAGCTAATGCAGAGCTTTTAATTATGCCAGGAGAAACCACTACATTAAAGTGGATTCCGGACAGAGTAGGAATCTTCCCTATGTATTGTACAGATTTTTGTAGTGCATTACACCAAGAAATGCAGGGCTATGTTCGTGTATCACCAGCAGGCAGTAATGTGCCGCTTACATTTAGTTTGGGTAAAGTTGTTCCAGAAACAAAATAGCGTAACCACAAAAAAGGGGCGTTAAAAGCCTTGTCACAACGCTCCTTTTTCTTTTTAAAAAAAACACAATGAAAAACAGCAAGCTTTCAACACTATCAAGAATACTCTTACTACTCTGTTGTGTCTGTTTACTTATTTCGCTTTTTGTTCCTTTGTGGAGAATAGAGTTGAATGCCCCACAATATCCAGAGGGGTTAGGTTTATTAATTTACACGAATAAACTAGGTGGCAATGTAGACATAATTAATGGTTTAAATCATTACATTGGAATGGAAACATTGCACGCCGAAAACTTTATTGAGTTTACTGTACTACCTTATATTATTGGTGTTTATGCTTTGCTATGTATTATAATTACATTGATTAATAAAAAGACAGGCTTATACATCTGGTTAATAGCCTTTATATTATTTGGTATAATTTCAATGGTTGATTTCTGGAGATGGGAATATAACTATGGTCATCATTTAAATCCTAATGCCGCTATTGTAGTTCCGGGAATGGCTTATCAACCACCATTAATAGGCTTTAAACAACTACTGAATTTTGGAGCATATTCTATACCCGATACAGGGGGATGGCTTATTGTGGCAACAGGATTACTTGCTATAATTGCTTTTTTAAAGGAGAAAAATATTTTAAGAAAAAGTAAAGCAGGTAGGACATTACCAATGCTTTTGATGGCAATATTGATAGCTGCTTGCAATTCTCAAAAACCTGTGCCTATTAGTATTAATATAGATAACTGTGATAATTGCAAAATGAGTATTACCGATGCTAAGTTTGCTTGTGAAGTGATTTCATTAAAGGGGCGTGTTTATAAATTTGATGACATTAAGTGTATGCAGAACTTTATGAAAGAAAATAGTGCAAATAAATTTAGTGCTGTTATAGTGTCTGACTTTAATAATCATCTTCAGTTGTTTAATGCCAACAATGGTTTTTTTCTAAAGTCTGAAAATATTAAAAGTCCGATGGGTGGCAATATTGCTGCATTTATTAGTAGAGATATAGCAATTGAGTATTCAAAAAAAATGAATACAAATGTTGTCAATTGGAATCAACTTAATAAATATTAACCTTGAAAATCTTATTTTTTTTAGCGAGTGTTTTTTTGTTTGTATTAAAAGCAAACACCAAAACAATTATGGTTGGGAAAAATCAATTATTCTCAGCCATTAAGCCCGCTTTGATTGCCTGCAACAATGGCGATACTATTGTTGTAGAGAAAGGAATTTATAAAGAAGGAAATCTTTGCATTACTAAATCGATTTTTTTAAAGGGCATCGGTTACCCAATTCTGGATGGAGAGAAAAAATTTGAGGTTTTATCTGTGAAAGCAAATAATGTAACTATTACTGGATTTTATATACAGCATTCAGGTTTTGCAACACTAGATGACCCGGGGGGAATTAAAATATATAATAGCAGCAATGTTTCTATTCTTAATAACCAACTCTACGATAATTTTTTTGGAATTTATTTGCAATACTGCAAAAATTGTCTAGTAAAAGGGAATAAGATTATTGCTTTTGGAAGGGAGGAACAACAAATTGGAAATGGCATACATTGTTGGAAAAGCGACAGCTTACAAATTATTGCAAATAATATAAAAGGACATAGGGACGGCATTTATTTTGAATTTGTTACACACTCTATAATTTGGAGAAATATTTCTACTAATAATATTAGGTATGGACTTCATTTTATGTTTTCCAATAATGACTCATATATCACAAACGTTTTTAAAAGCAATGGTGCAGGAGTTGCAGTTATGTTTACTAAAAATGTAATAATGATTGACAACACATTTACTCAAAATTGGGGCGATGCCGCTTATGGTTTATTGCTAAAAGAAATCTCTGACAGCTACATATTGGGCAACCATTTTTTGAAAAATACTTCTGGCATTTTTATGGAAGGTACAAATAGAATTGAGGTTAAAAATAATGTGTTTAAAGACAATGGTTGGGCAATGAAAATACAAGCAAGCTGTATGGACAATCTTATAGAAAAAAATAACTTTTTAGGAAACACATTTGATGTAGGAACCAATGGCAGTTTAGTGTTAAACACATTTAATGAAAACTATTGGGACAAATATGAAGGGTATGATATAGACAAAAATAATATTGGCGATATGCCTTATCATCCATTGAGCCTGTTCTCAGTAATTGTTGAAAAAAATCCACCTGCGATGCTACTTTATAGAAGTTTTATTATTTCACTTTTAGACAAATCGGAGAAAATTATTCCCAGTTTAACACCTGATTTTTTTGTTGATAAAAAACCTGTAATGCACCCAATTAAACTATGATAGAATTAAAAAACATATCAAAAAGGTTTGGCAAACTGCAGGTGCTAAATAATATCAATTTGTCTTGTGCGAAAGGTGAATGCATTGCTTTAATTGGGCCTAATGGCTGTGGCAAAACAAGTTTGATAAAAAGTATTTTGGGAATGGTTATACCAAACAATGGTGACATCCTTTTTAATAATAAAAGCATACAAAATCAATTTGAGTATCGTAACCAAATTGGCTATATGCCACAAATTGGTAGATACCCTGAAAATATGACTATTGGTCAGGTTATAGAAACAATTAAAAGCATTAGAAACCACCCTAAAGATATTGATGAAAGATCGG
>CALAGJ010000013.1 GCA_937892395.1 uncultured Parafilimonas sp. | reverse complement strand
CAAACTCATCAAGAATTTTATAAGTATAAGTGGCGCCTGCTATGGTTTCGCTGTATTCGCCCTGCATGGAATGATCTCCTTGTATGGTAAGGTATGCATTGTCTGCAATGCCAAACCTAACTCCTCCAGACATTACAAATTTTGGATTTAACTCTATGGGTGGATTTCTATAAAAGGAATTAATTGGTCTGTTGAAATGATGGTATGCGGCACCTAAAAAATAAAAATCTGTTTCGCTACCAGCTATGCTGCTATTGAAAGATGCGCCAATGCTTGCATCTAAGTAATCGTAGCTAAAAGTTGTCAAGGTTTCTCCAATATCTAAAGATGGGTTATGACCTCCACCATCAAATTGATTGTTAGTAGTAATTTTTGTTCTATCAATTCTTCTTTGTACGTAGCCTCCCATTACGCCCAAGGATAAATATTTTGTTTTATCACCATTCAAAGATTTGTGATAATTAACAGCAGGGTACAAATTACTTGTAGTAAAATTTGTAGTGCCTGCCCGGTCATACATAATCTGCAAACCTGTGGTAATAAAATCATCACCCTTTCCAATTGGCATTTTGTATTGTGCATTTATAGATGCAGTTTGGTAGGGAACTGTTACGCTTCCCCACTGATTTCTATAGACAGTCTGAAACCGAAAATCTCCATCAAATAATCCGGCCAAAGAAGGATTTCGAAGCAGTGGTGCTTCAAAAAATTGTGAGAAATGTGGATCCTGTGCTGTACAGAATGATAGGCTTACAAATAGTAAGCTCATGCTTAAAATGGTTCGGCTTTTCATGCCTTTAGATATTTGGATGAGGCAATATAGAATGCTAATATTCATAAAAAAAAATTCTAATCGTCTTATGTCCTTTGAGGTTAATGCTTGGACTGAATAATCAGTATTTACAGGTATTGCAGGCAACTAAGCTGCCTTTAAATGATTGCTATCTCAATAAAGTTAGATTACCTTTTCTACTTAATATAATACCATTATCGCACATTACATCCACTATATACACATATACATCAGCCATTTGCATTTGATTATTATATTTTCCATTCCAACCTGCATTTGCATCATTTGCCTGAAGGTTTGTTCGTTCAAATACTACCTGACCCCATCTATTAAATATTCTGAAAGATTTTATATTCAATAAGCCATTTCCTCTTGCATAGAATACATCATTCATTCCGTCATTATTTGGTGAGAAAGTATTTGGAATAAAAAGGTTTTCATTTTTGCACAATACATTTACAGTAATCTGTGCAGTGTTTGTACACCCACCTGCATTGGCTACGGTTAAAGTATAAGTGGCAGCACCACGTGGTTGTATTAATGGTTGTTTACAATCTGTACAGGATAAACCTGTTGGCGGTGTCCATTGCCAACTCGTTACATCAGTTGAATTAACGACAGTCGGCATGTAATTTTCGCCAGCATTTAAAGCAATGATTGGTTCGCCAATAGATACTTGGGGTATGGGAAAAACAGTTATTTTAAAATCTGCACTATCCCTAAAGCATCCCAATTTATCTGTGCCTATTACTTGGTATGTTGTGGTTGTAATCGGTGAAAATATTGGGGCTTTCTCATTAATACTTGAAACTCCAGTTGGTGGTTGCCATAAATATATATCCGCACCCGAGGCACTGGCTTTTATGCTATTGCCTTCGCACAATGTATCTGCCGGAGGCGGAATTAATGGCGTAGGTGTTATTACAAAAATAGTTACTGAATCCGAGGCTTTGCAGCCATTCAAATCTGTACCAGTTACATAAAATGTTTCTGTGAAAATTGGTGCAGCTATCGGCGCATCACAATCTATGCAGGAAAGGGTGTTGCTATTGCGCCAGCTATAGATTGATGCACCAGTTGTTGGTAATAATTTTGTGCTGCCTTGGCAGATCGTTTCATTAGGAATTGTAGAAACGATTGGAAGACTATAAATGATAACTTGTTCATACGCTGTATCACTGCATCCTTTTAATCCGGTGGCAGTTAGGCTTACATCAAAACTGCCGGGTTGTTTGTACAAATAAACCATTTGCTTTTGCAATACACTATCCCCATTTCCTGTTTTCCATTTCCAGGCTACAGCAGTATTTTTAGCATCAGAAGCATTAAAAAGAATGGGCTCACCCAAACAAGCTGAAGGGGTAACAGATGGAACAATTTGCGGCGTTACTTCAAAGTCAATATATATTGTACTGTCTTTGATAATTTCACAACCAGTAGCTGTAATAATTTTTAAGCGGGTGTTATACAATCCAGTGTCTGTGTAAAAATGTAAAGTGTTTGGAATTATGGAAGAATCACCATCTCCAAAAAACCAATGATACCCAATAATATCATCTTCAAAAGCCACAGCATTTTGGGTAAAGCCTACTTTTGCTGAATCGCATAACGATACCGTGTTTGCTGTGAAATAAGCATCTGCACCTGTTACTCGAATGGTGTCAGGATTGATAACCGGCACCTGACATCCTCCGCCATCTTCAATCACTAATCTTGGGGTGTATAATCCTGTGGATGTGTAGATATATTTTATGGAGTCTGTGCTTGTGCTTAAAGTAGCTCCATTTCCAAAATCCCAAATAAATTTTGATGTGTTTTTTGCAACAGCTTTAAACTTTACCTCTAATGGATTGCAACCTTGTAAAGGTGTGTAGGAGAGAATGGCTTCTGGTCCTTTGAGTACCATTTTTTTAATTAAGGTATCGTAGCAGGTGCCATAACCGGTAGCTATCAGTTGTACCGAATACTCTCCTGGTTCTGCATAAATTTGAGAAGGGTTTACCTCATTGGAACTATTTCCATTTCCAAAATCCCAAAACCATTCAGTAGTATTTAATGATGCATCATTCAATTGAATAGTGGCTGGTGGACAAAGGAAGAAAGTATCCGACAAGTTGAATAGAGCTACAGGGTCTGCAATGGTGATATAGTTCATTTTTTCAAGACTATCTGGGCATCCATAAATGTCAATAATTTTTAATCTAACTGTATAGATGCCTTCATTTGCATAACTGTGTTTTGGCTCAGGATTTTGACTTGTATTTCCATCTCCAAAATCCCAAAAATATAGTGGCGATAAAGCATCCACACTGTCAATAAATTGTACCCTATAATCTGTACAACTCAATAAGTTTTCTGCTGAAAAATTTGCGATAGGATCAGTTATTTGTATTCCCTTTGGCTTATACATACTATCCATACAACCATTGTTGTCAAACACTTTCATCAGCACATCGTATTGACCACTTGTAGAATAAAAATGTGCAAATGGTGGAGCCGTGTAGGTTTGTATGGTGTTATCGCCATAATCCCAGGTCCATTGTACAAGTGGATGTATGCCATCTGTTATTGTTTCATCCTGAAAAATGATGGTGGTATTCTCACAACCACCCGCTGTGTTTGAAAATCCTGCTTGTGGTCCATAAATAGTAATGCTTATTCCATTGCTCACTGTGTCTATACATCCATTGATATCTTTTATCAATAGTTCAGGATAATATATGCCTGCTGCAGTATAAGTATGGAGCACTGTGTCATATAAAGCACTAAATCCGGAACTTACCTGGTCTCCAAAATCCCAATTAAAAGCCATGATATTGTTTGGGTTGTAGTTGGTAACATTGAATTGTACTGTATCATACTTGCAATAGTTTGTTTTGATGGGGCGATAGTCAAACCCGGGTTTTTCATCAATTACCTTTACGACTTCTGTATTGGTATAATCACATGCGCCATTCGTAACTGTAAGGCTTACTGTATAAGTGCCTGTGTCTTGGTAAAGATGTGTAGGATTCTGATCTGTGGTGGTAAAACCATCTCCAAAATCCCAGAACCATGTTTGCGGAGCAATGGAGCTATCAATAAATTTTATATTATATGGATTGCTACAGGGAATTATTTTTTTGAAACTTGCCACAGGTGGAAGGGTATAGATATAATTTTCTTTGCTAATGGTATCATAACAGCCATTGCTGGATACAATAAGCTGCACGGTAAAATACCCGGTGTCTGTATATATATGATCGGGGTTTTGTTCGGTTGAAGTAGAGCCATCACCAAAATCCCAAAACCAATCGGTAACATTTCCATTGCTTCCGTCTGAAAAAACAACCAATGTATCTGCACAGCCTTTTCTTGGGTCCGCCGAAAACATTGCATTGGGTTTATTGCCTACCAGCACAGCATCAGCCATAAAAAGCGTATCTGCACAACCACTTACTGTTGTTACAATCAATCTTACATTGTAGTTGCCAACATTTGTATAAGTATGTGTAGGAGATTGTGCAGTGGAGCTATTGCCATCACCAAATGTCCAAAGCCAGGAATTGATTGGTTCCGGACTTTGAGTTTTAGCTTTTAACTGTACTGTAACAGGTACACAACCTGATGTTGGCAATGTTTCAAAAGATAGAATTTCCGGAGGCCCCAGTTTGATGATTCCTGCTTTTTGAATGGTATCACTACAACCATTGGCATTGATAGCTACAAGTGTAACCGAAAAATTGCCAACTGTTGTATATGTATGAGTGGGATTGAGCCCACCAGTAATGGTGCCATCACCAAAATTCCAGGAATAGTTGGTAGCGCCCACAGAATTATTTTGAAAGCTAACAGTGAGTGGTGGATTACAACTTGCATTATTGCCAGATACCGAAAAATCAGCCGTTGGCTTATTGGTTACTCTTATGTTTTTACGAATAATATCACTACATGCACCAAAGTCTGCTGTATAACTTATCTGATAAAGCCCTTCCGTTACAAAACGATGTTGTACGCTAAGTCCTGTATCTACTGTGCCATCCCCAAAATCCCAATACCCATTTATTGCCGATGGGGTAGAGCTATCCCTAAAACTGATTAATTCATTGACACAATTGTTTGTACTTGTTGTAAAATTTGCCTTTGTGCTACCGATGGCAATAATGGATTTTGCAGTATCACTACATCCTTCAGCGCTTACTGCTGTAAGCGCAGCAGTGAAATTTCCTGATGTATTGTAAGTATGTGATGGACTAAACTGTGTACTATTTGTGCCATCACCAAATTGCCATTGCCATTTTGTGCCTGATCTTGATTTTGTTGTATTAATAAAGTTTACAAGTGCGGGAGGTTTACAAACGTTGGTATAATCATAATCAAATGAAGCAGTGGGCGTGAATAGCACTTGAATAAAATCTTTTTGCTGAAGTGTTTGTCTGCATCCGGAGCTATTGGTAATGGTAAGCGTTACAGAGAATGTATCTGAGGTGATATAGGTATGAGTAGGGCTCTGCTCAGTAGAAATATTTCCATCCCCGAAATCCCAATTCCAACTCGAAATGTTACCGCTAAATGGATTGGATAAATCCTGAAAGGAAACAGTAAGTGGGGCACATCCTGTTTTGTTTTGCCCATCAAAATTTACGATAGGCTTTGAAGAAACGCTTATATAATTTGTTCGGGTAATGGAATCTATACCACTCGCATTTTTTACTTTCAATTTTATGGAATAAATGCCGGGATTGATATAAATTACTCCAGGGTTTTGTAGTGTGGATGTACTGCCATTTCCTAAGTCCCAAAACCACTCAGTAGGCCCATCGGTACTTTCGTCTTTAAACTGAACCAATAAAGGGCTACAGCCAGTTGTAGCCAATGCTGAAAAAGCCGCTTTTGGCTGCGCAATAGCGTAGTCTTTGCAGAGTAAACCAAATAGAATGAGAATGGCATATAGCCATATTTTGTTTCTCATTAGGATGGATTTGAATTTTTTATTTATTAGCAATTATTAAACCAAAATGTTAAAAGGTTTTAATAGGGAATGAAATTGATAAATTTTGTTATAACCAGCCATGTGGAATCAGTAGCTTGAAAGCTTATTTAGGACTAAGAAAAGAGGTGCTGGGATGAATATTTTCCATTTTGAAGTATTTGGTTTTTTTGTTTTATATCTATTATTCAAAATAGGATTTGGGAATATGATAAGGGTATTTCAAATGCTTTTTAGGTTGGATAGCAAACACTCACATACATAAAAAAAGCTGTCTGGTAATAGACAGCTTTTCCATTGAACGAAAACCAAGTTATTTCTTCTTTGTTTGCTCTTTCATTTGTTGAATCTTCTTTTGCTGGTCAGCAGTTTTTTCCATTATCTCTTGCCAGCGGCTTTTGGGTTTTGTGGGTGCTGCTTTTCTTCTGGCATCTATATCAGCTATTATTTTATCATGATTTAAGATAAAACGCTGTATGATAAATTGAATCAGCAGCGTAATTACATTCGATACAGTATAATACCAGTTTAATGCACTGGGTAGGCTGTTGAAGATAATGAACATGAAAATTGGGAATATGAATGGCATGTATTTCAGCATGGGGTTATTAGGATCCGTGGCTGTCATATTCATGTTATATAGTGATATGAGAAAACTGGTGATAACAGCCATCAATGCAAAAAGGCTTAAGTGATCTCCTATAACCCAAAGTTTGGTGCCCCATCTTGCTATTACATCATAGGTAGATAAATCTGGCGACCATAAAAATGCCTGACCTCTGAGTGCAATATTTGAATTGAAAAAACTATATAGGGCAAAGAAGATAGGAATTTGTAATAACATGGGTAAGCAGCCTCCCAATGGATTTACACCAGCCTCTTTAAAAAGTTTCATTTGCTCCATAGAAAACTGCTGTTGATCACTTTCATGCTTCTTGCGCAATGCATCTATTTCGGGGCGAAGTACTTTCATCTTACTACCACTCAAATAACTTCTGTAAGTAAGTGGACTTGTAACCAAACGAATGAATATAGTAAGCAACGCAATCACCCAGCCGTAAGTGCTGATAAAGCCAGCAAAGAAATTAAACACAGGCATGATGATATACTTGTTGATCGGTCTTACAAATGAATATAAATCCCTACCCAAGTTGATGATTTTATCCATCTCCGGATATGCTTCTTGAAGTCTCTTATATTCATTGGGACCATAGTACAATTGCATGGGTACCGATACCGTATTTGCCGCAGGCAGCTTCATTTGTAAATTTGCTGCTACTAAGCCAACGGTTTTAGAACTATCCGCGGAGCGTGTCCAATTTAGCTTACCATCATTAAAACTATTTTTTGCAATAACAGTAGTATTGAAAAATTGCTGTACAGAGCTAATCCATTGTACCGGCTGCTCAAAAGTCCACTCAGTTTTTGCTGATATATAATCAAACTCATTTCCTTCGGAAAAGCATACATTACTTACACGACGTTCATAATCCACACCGGCTTCGTGCTGCATCAGCATGGCACCATATTGAAAATTGAGTGTTTGTGCTGTAAGCAATGAATTGGCACCATTGATGGAAATATTCCATTCCATTTTATAGTCACCCGGCTTTACCAAATACTGGTGTTGAATATTATTTCCGGTGGCATCTTTAAGCGTGTAGGTAATGGACTGACTGCCATCAGAATTTTTCAAAACCGTACCGGCTTCAAAAAACAAATCAGTGGATGCGGCACTCTTATTATTTCCAGTATTGATGGTGTAGGAAACTTTATCTTTCTCAGTGCCACCAAGTACTACATGTTTTCCATCGTTACTCTTGTATTGTTTTAGCTCCACTTGTTTCAAACGACCACCTTTATTGCTAAAGCTGGCTATCATGAGGTCGTTTTCAATTGTGATGACCTGTTCTGAACCAAAGGCAGCAGTATTGAATCCGCCCGCACCGCCTATTTTACTGAGACTGTCTGCTACAAGGCTATCTTTTCTTGCAGTTTCTTTTTGCTGTGGTGTTATTTTCTTAGCATTTGCAAGCGCTGTGGAGTCTGCAATTCTTTTTTTATCAACGGCCAGAGCCTGCTGCTCTCTGTTTGTGTACCAGAAAAACAGGAAAAATAAAAGACCTAAAAGCACAATACCAATGACCGAATTCTTATCTGTGTTCATGTTATTTTTTTCGAAATGGCGGCAAAGGTAGGGTTTGGGCATGAGGTTTTGAATGCTGATTATACAGCTAAACCTTATTTTGCCCCGCTTATGTATCGTATTATCCTTTTTTTGTTTGTAGGGCTGCTATTTTTATCCTGTACGGACAATGCCCATGCACCCAATGTATCCGCAATAGATATTCATATTACCGAAGGCAGATTTGAAAATAGTTTCTTTTCTGGAGATAGTATCCTTACCGCTGCAAAAACCGATAGTTTGGAAACAGCTTATGGCAGTTTTTTACAGGATTTTTTGTATGGCATACTCAATGTGCCCAAGCAGCAGGATAGTGCATTGGAATATGCCAGCAATTTTAAAAAAGCATATACTCCATTGTGGCAGGATGCTTCAAAAAAATTTGCAGATATGAGTGTTTACAACAAGGAACTCATTAAGGCATTGCAATATGTGCATTATTATTTCCCTGACTATGTACTCCCGGCATCTTTCATTACATTTATAGGACCTGCTACCGGCTATTCAAATATCCTTACTCAAGCGGGTATTGCGGTGGGGCTTCAATTGTATATGGGACAGGATTATCCAATGTATCAAGAGGGCTATTTCAGGGAAGTGTATCCGGATTATCTGCATCGAAGATTTTCACCCGAATACATCATACCTGATGCCATAAAAAATATTGTAAATGAAATTGTACAGCCCCCTTCGGCAGACCATTCACTGCTGGCGGGTATGATTGATGCCGGGAAAAAAATCTATGTGGCCAAGCTACTGCTGCCAACTACCGCAGACAGTTTACTCATAGGTTATACCGCTCAGCAACTAAAAGATTGTAAGGCAGGCGAAAGACAGATATGGGATTTCTTTTTGAAAAATAATTTATTGTTTGAATCGGATCCATTGAGGATTAAAACATACCTCACAGATGGTCCAAATACGGCAGAACTGGGGCCCGGTAGTCCGGGCAATATTGGCCTTTTTCTTGGCTGGCAAATTGTAAATAAATGGCTGACATCACATAGCAATACAGATCTAAAAGATTTGCTTCAAAAGCCTGCACGTGATATGTATGCAGAATCGAAATATAAACCTTAGCATGATATTATTTTAATGCATGATACAATATTGGTTGCTTCACAAATAAGCTCTAATTACAGATATTGAGATACAGCCAAATGGTTTAACCTTATCTTAGCTCCAAACTTTTTTATGTTTACAAAGGCAGATATTGAAAAATATTTTGTGGCAGAAAAGCAGGAAAGCCTCGTTTTTCTGATAATTGGTATTGTGGCTTTACTTACTGCAGCAGGTTTGTTGACATTTGCAAAATCACCTTATTTTAAAGGTGCAGCCATTCCGCTGATTGTCATTGGTCTAATACAGGTGTCTGTGGGTTATACAATTTTTAAGCGTAGTGATGCAGACAGAAGTAGAAATGTTTATGCTTATGATATGAATCCTACAGAACTAAAAGATATAGAATTGCCCCGTATGCAAAAGGTCAATAATAATTTTATCATCATCAGATGGGTAGAAATGGCGTTGGCTACTGCCGGCATTTTTATTTTATTTTATTATAGTACTGATGCTTCAAAAGTTTTTTTAGCAGGAGTTGGCCTCACACTTACTATACAAGCAATCATCATGCTGGGGGCTGATTATTTCGCTGAAAAGAGAGCAAAAATTTATACGGCTGGTATTGAAACATTTATCAGTGAAAAAAAACTTTGATGCGCTCTTTTCAGGTCAAATGCAAGCATTTTATTTTTATCAAATTTAAAAGTATTATTCTCATGTGCACTTGCGCCTTATGCCTGCAGGTGCATGCAGCTGATAGCGTTGTAGTGAGCAGATTACTCCATCGCATTTTGAGTTTGTCCGCAGTGAGTAAGCAAAATGATCATGCAGGGCTACTGCCATCTTTCATAAATGATGTGCCAAGGTATAGTGAACATAAAAAGGATTACACCATTTTTTATAACCTAATCACAGCACAAATACTGCAGCAGTATCGATACAGGTTATCTGCATCCAATCAACAAACACTGGATTCCTTTATTCATAGGACAAAAAATTGTTTACCCTATTTTCAACATGCATCTGGAAGACCTACCTGGAATTTTTGGGCTACAGACACATCATTTAATTTTCCTTATAGCTGGTGGATTCCCGCCCTGCGGGGAAATATTACCCTGCCTGATGATATGGATGATACTGTGATGGCCATACCCTTGTTAAGCAAGGATGACAGCATTGCAAATGAAGTACACGAACTAATGCAGCAATACATCAATCGAAAAAAACTTTACACTACCAGTGCTGCTTACCATAATTTCAATGCTTACTCCGCATGGTTTGGAAAAAAAATTCCGGTGGTCTTTGATGTGTCTGTGCTTTGCAATATTTTACAGTTTGTACACCAATATCAATTGCCCATGCGTGCTGCTGATAGTGCAAGCCTTCAACTCATTATTCAAACCATACAGCGAAAAGATTTTCTTAGGAGACCTGCATTCATATCTCCTTATTATCCACAGTCGGCTATTATTATTTATCACTATTCAAAGCTTTTGCAATTCAATAGCTATAAAGAAATGGAGCCTTTTAGAAAATTATTAATTGAAACGGCAGTTGAATTATTCAATCATACCAATAACAAATTTGAGCAACTCATTCTTTCCAATGCCATCCTGAAAATGGGTGGCGAATCTCCTATAGGCTATTCATTCAGCGAAGCTGTAATAAAAGAAATAGAAATAAATGATTTTTCATTTTTTACGGGAAATATTCCATCATATTTTCAACATACTATTAAGAGCCTCAGCAATGGCCTACGCTTACTGCAATACAGGCATTACTGCCCTGCATGGAATGATGCGTTAATTATTGAAAATATTTTACTTCAATACAACTAATGCATTCAATCTTATTGGTATTTATTTTTGCAGCCTATGAATGAAATGGATGCTGTGTACCACAACCTCATATCTGAGTTGAATGAAAAAAATGTAACACTTATAGCAGTAAGCAAAACAAAATCCATATCGACCATTGAGTCACTATATGCACTCGGTCAAAGAGATTTTGGAGAAAATTATGTACAAGAAGTGGTGCAGAAGTATGAAGCCATGCCCCATGATATACAATGGCATTTTATTGGTCACTTACAATCAAATAAAGTAAAATATATAGCACCATTTATACATGCCATACATGGAGTAGATTCTATTAAACTCCTTGCGGAAATAAACAAACAAGCTTCAAAGCTGAATAGAATCATTGACTGTCTTTTGCAGGTGCATATTGCACAGGAAGAAACGAAATTTGGTTTTGATGCTACTGAATTAGCTGCAGCTATGCAGGCACTTTCTATGTATCCCAATGTACGGATTTGCGGATTGATGGGTATGGCAAGTTTTAGCGATGATGCACAATTGGTTCGACAAGAATTTCAATTTTTAAAAAAGCTTTTTGATCAATATGCAGCCATACATCCAGATTTTAATACACTATCCATGGGTATGAGTGGAGATTATATCATTGCTATAGAAGAGGGCAGCACAATGGTAAGAATTGGTAGTATGCTTTTTGGCGCAAGAGAAAAAAAGCTGTAAAATATTTCAGTTTATTGTATCACTTAGTTTCTGTCTCTATTTGCTGTTTTGAATACTGTCGGTCATCATTTTATACATCATCAACCAATCAGGATATGCCTCCAAAATGGACAGATGTCTTTGTATCGTTTTTTCATCGCCTCTGATGGCCGGGCCGGTTTGCATAGTGCGTGGATCTTGCATGGTGGCTCGCTCTGCCACTTCTTTTAGCAGCGGACCTAATATGGTATAAGAAATATTTTCTGCTGCGCAGAATGCATGTGCAGTAGCATACAAATGGTTAGTAAAGTTCGATACAAACACAGCTGCAAGATGTAAGCGTACCCTATCCTGAAAAGTTGATTTTAAAACCTGGTCAGAAAGTAAAGAGGCCAAATGCATTAAGGTATTTTCGGTAGTAGCATTGTTTGCTTCCACCAAAAAAGGAATGACAGGTATGGCCACTCTTTCCTTTCTAAGACTTTGCAATGGATATAAAATACCACAATTATTAAAGGGCAAAATGGAGATATCTGAGGAGGCTGCTGTATGTGCTACAATAGATTGTTGTATTTGCAATTTTTCTGCAACCTCATAAATGGAATCATCACTAACACATATCAAACAAATACCACCATCATCTGCAATATCTTCTATGGCAGATAGCTTACAATTCCATTCTTTTGCCAATTGAGATGAGGCTGCAGCGTTTCTGCCACTTATGCTTTGAATAGCAATTCCTTTTGATAAGCACAAGCGGCCCAAAACAGTAGCTGTATTGCCGGAGCCTATTATTTTTATTTTAAATGATTCATCCATGATGCAAGGAAAATTAAGTCAACGTATTTTATTACAGTATTACAAAACTAAACTTAAAACCCTAAACAAACTATCACCCCAGCTGGCAGCTCAATCTGCCTTTGACTTATTCTGTACACCTGGGCCGATAAAAAAAATGGAGATGCCTCCCATTTTTCACAAAGCAGAAAAAGTTGAATTGCTGCATGATGACATAGTGGTAAGGGGTTATTATTGGAAACATGCAATGCCCGCAAAGCGAGTACTAATTTGTCATGGCTTTCAAAGCAGGGCTTATAAATTTGAGCAATGTGTGTGCATGCTAATTAAAGCAGGATTTGAAGTACTGGCTTTTGACGCACCGGCACATGGCATAAGTGATGGCAAAAGAATCAATGCATTTACCTATAGTAGAATCATATTGGATGTGGAGAAAAAATTTGGCCCCTTGTATGCATTGATCTGTCATTCCTTTGGAGGCTTGGCAGCATGTTTTGCTTTGGAAGAAATGGTAGATTCGAATAAAAAATTAGTACTCATAGCCCCTGCATCAGAAACAAAATCTGCGTTAAAAAATTTTGCTGACCTCTTCTCCATTTCAAAGGATGCACAAACTGCTTTGGAGCAATTAATCTTCCAAATACGACAACATGATGTAAGCTGGTATTCTATCAACAGGGCGGTAAAAAATATTTCCGGATCCATACTTTGGATACATGATACAGACGATAAGCAATGTCCATATATTGACTCAGCACCAAGTAGAAATGGGAATATCAAAAACTTACAATTTATGACTACAGAGCATTTGGGTCATAATAAAATTTATAGAGATGCCGGCGTGCAAGCGGCTGTTATCGATTTTCTGGAAAAATAAATATAAGTATTTGGGGGTAAAAAATATAATTTGCTTTACAACGAAGTACTTGGACAGGCCGGCGAAGTGCTTGAACACGCTGGCGGACTGCTTCGGCATGACATCGAACTGCTGCTTAAAGCTATTGAATATGTGACGGAAAAGAAAAAAGTAAAACATATTTACTTTGAAGGAAATATCAACTCTTACACTTATGTAAATGACGGAGCTTCCCTATACGATGTTTTATATCTTTATAACGGAGAACACTATTTAATCAAAGACAAGCTTATTAAAGCAATGAAAGACCTGAACGATCTAAGTGATTATATTGAAATGGTGGAAGATGTTCAACTTTCAATGATGGTTGATATTGTTAATGAGTATGGCAATGAAATTCCTGATACTATTAAAGCTATCAAAGATAAACCTGTTGATAATGATGATAAAGCAAAAGCAGAGATGATTTTTTCTACAGTTCATAGGAGTAAGGGAATGGAATACGATGCCATTCAAATTGGAAATGATTTTATAACAGAAGAAAAATTAATACAACTAAAAGATGATAACAAGAATAATGCAATCAATTTTACAAAGTTAAATGAAGAAATAAATTTGCTTTATGTTGCCGTAACTCGTACAAGAAATAGTATCTATCAACCTGAGCCATTAGTGCCGTGGCAATTTCCTAAATCTACTCAAATTCATGTGCTGAAAGTATTAAAAGATGGGGAGAAGAATCAACCCTCTAATGCTGCTGTCAATCCTATTGACTACTTCAGAAAGAATAAAGAAAAATCAAATTCACCGGAGCATTTAAGGAGCAAAAATGAAAATGGCTATATGCTCTGGACAAATGAACTGGACAACGAACTAACCATAATGTTTTGTGAAGGTATAAGTGTTGAGGTTATAGAAAAAATTTTGGACGAACAATTGGAGCAATAAAATCAAGAAGAAAAAAATTAGAACTTAGAGCATTATATGGATAAGCAAAAGCAAATCAAAAATTATATGTCAATGTGGAATCCGCCAATTTATAATCAACAATAATCTACAGACAATGATTTACAATTCCTTTATCCTGTAAATGAAAAACTCAACTCTTAAACCCGAATTTTATACTATACGTTATGGATTACGAATGCAATTATTTTATTGCTTGATAGTACTGAATATTACTTCACTTCATTTAAAGCAAAATCCAAAATACATTGAGTAATTATAGAATAAAGCCTTCCCCAGAAGGACTTACTCAAAAATCTTTACAATAACTAACTTACCGAAGACCCTGCATGGGTGTCCATATCCGGATTAATAAACACAAGTTTACCTGCTTCATTTTCGGCCATCAAAATCATTCCATTGCTTTCTATACCTCTCATTTTTCTGGGGGCAAGATTGGCTACTACCACCACTTGTTTTCCCACAATTTCTTCCGGTTTAAAATGCAAGGCAATGCCACTTACAATGGTGCGCTCCTCTGTACCCATATTGATTGTAAGTTTAAGTAGTTTATCTGCTTTCTCCACCTTTTCTGCAGCTGTAATTTTGCCCGTACGTAGATCTATTTTTGCAAAATCATCATACTGTATTTCGGGTTTGTAAGTAGTGCTTTTTACCTCGGGTATTGTTGTATTTGGCTTGTCCATCTTTGGATTTGAATTGCTATTTGATCTTAATTTTTCTACTTGATTTTTTATTTCCTCATCTTCAATTTTACGAAACAATAATTCCGGTGCCCTCAAACTATATCCTGTATGCACCAAATTGAGCTTGCCTGCATTTTCCCAATACAACATTTTATCAACTACTTTTAAGAGTTTACAAATCTTTTTTGCTGTCTCAGGCAAAAATGGATTGCAGTATATTGCAAGGTTGGCAGTAAGTTGCAAACACAGGTAGATGCAATTGTCAATTTGCTCTTGAATGGCAGGGTTTTCAGCAAGTGCTTTTGCCTTTATCCAAGGCTCTTTTTTCTGCATGTATTGATTGCCTTTTCTACTTAGGTCCATAACTTCAAAAAGTGCATCTCTAAATCGGAATGCGTTTAAAGCAGTTTCAATACGCTCTTTTGTAGATTTGATTTCTGCAATTATTTTTTCATCATCTTCATCCGCTGCTGATGTATGATATAAGGGCACTTTGCCATTGCACAATTTATGCATGAGCACCATGGTGCGATTTACAAAATTGCCAAATACACTTACAAGTTCATTATTATTAGCATCCTGAAAACTTTTCCAGGTAAAATCATTGTCTTTTGTTTCCGGAGCATTACTGCACAATACATACCTCAATACATCTGTACAGCCTGGAAAATCTTTAATATATTCATGTACCCATACGGCCCAGTTTCTACTAGTACTTACTTTCTCTCCTTCTATATTTAGAAATTCATTTGCTGGTACATTTGTCGGCAGTACAAAATTGCCATGTGCCTTCAGCATTGCAGGAAAAATGATACAATGAAATACAATATTATCCTTACCTATAAAATGTACTAATTGTGTATCTTCTTTGCACCAATAATCTGCCCAATTATTAGTAATTTCTTTAGTAGCACTAATGTATCCAATAGGAGCATCAAACCATACGTACAATACTTTTCCATCAGCACCCGGTATGGGTACTTTTACACCCCAATTGCTATCCCTTGTCATGGCACGGCTTTGCAAACCACTGTCTAACCAGCTTTTACATTGTCCATATACATTATTTTTCCAATCTGCCGCATGACCTTCCAATATCCATTCTCTTAGCCATGCTTCATATTTTTGAAGGGGAAAATACCAATGTTTTGTACTTTTTTTTATTGGTGACGCTTCGCTCAATGTACTTTTGGGATGAATCAATTGCTCAGGCGATAAAGTGCTACCACATTTTTCGCATTGATCCCCATAAGCCGCAGGATTACCGCATACCGGGCAGGTACCTGTAATGTATCTATCTGCAAGAAAGACTTGTTTTTCAGGGTCAAAATATTGTTCTGTTTCTTTTTCTTCAAACAGACCTTCATCATACAATTTTTTAAAAAAGGCAGCAGCAGTTTCATGGTGTGTAGCATTGCTGGTGCGGCTATATATATCAAATGAAATACACATTTGATGAAAGCTCTCTTTAATTTGAGCATGATACTTGTCCACCACTTGTTGTGGGCTAATGCCTTCTTTCATGGCCCTGATTGTAATAGGTACGCCATGCTCATCACTACCCCCTATAAACAGCACATCTTTTTTTTGTGCCCTCAAAAATCTTACATAAATATCTGAGGGAATATAACAACCTGCCAAGTGTCCAATATGTACCGGCCCATTAGCATAAGGTAGGGCTGCTGTAATTAAATGACGTGCAAATGAATTCTTTTGTGCCTGCATAAGGGCGGCAAATTTAAGGGATTCAGAAAGGCATGTGCAATATGAGTCCATTTGAACATTTTTCTGTGCATTATTTTGTAAAACTTGAATAATGATATCCATAAAAAAAGCACCAAAACCTTAGTTATGATGCTTCTTAAAAAATATAAATCGGTAAATTAATTTCCAATTAGGTCGGCCATTTTACGGCCGATATCAGCAGGGCTGGCTACCACATGAATGCCACACTCAGACATTATTTTCATTTTGGCTGCGGCAGTATCTTCAGCACCACCAACAATGGCTCCGGCATGCCCCATACGCCTTCCGGGAGGTGCAGTTTGACCTGCTATAAAACCTACAACCGGTTTTGTACCATTATCTTTTATCCATCTTGCGGCCTCCGCTTCCATACCACCACCTATTTCACCAATCATAATAATTCCATCTGTTTCAGGATCATTCATCAATAGTTGTACAGCATCTTTTGTAGGTGTACCAATAATTGGATCTCCACCAATACCAATAGCTGTGCTTACACCTAAACCCGCTTTTACAACCTGATCTGCGGCTTCATAAGTAAGTGTACCAGATTTTGAAACAATTCCAATACGTCCTGATTTAAATATAAAACCCGGCATAATGCCTACTTTAGCTTCACCTGCGGTAATTACACCCGGACAGTTTGGACCAATCAATCTGGTACCGGTAGTGTTCAAATAATTTTTAACCTTGACCATGTCCTGCACCGGAATGCCTTCGGTAATACAAACAACAAGAGCTATGCCTGCTTCGGCGGCTTCCATTATGGCATCTGCTGCAAATGCAGGGGGAACGAAAATGATACTTACATCGGCACCTGTTTGCTTCACTGCATCGGCAACGGTATTAAAAACAGGTTTATCTAAATGGGATTGACCACCTTTTCCGGGTGTAACGCCACCCACCACTTGAGTGCCATATTCAATCATTTGCGTAGCATGAAAAGTGCCCTCAGATCCAGTAAAACCCTGAACGATAACTTTAGAATTTTTATTTACAAGTACTGCCATAGCAAGCTATTTATTTTAAGTTGGCCGCAAAAATAGGGGAAAGCGTGGTGTGGGGGATGGTAGAATTTTTCTGGCTTTTAATAAGTCTGTGTATGCAGACACTATAAAATATACGAGAGTACAAAAAAGGATGGAGAAGTTGACTAAAATATGATTCAAATCCATATTTTCTATTTGTCATTGCAACAAATTTTTATCACTCCTCATCCCGAGTTGAAATGAGTTTTTGGGCTGCTAAACAAAAAAGCCCTGCATAAACAGGGCTAAATTGATATCATTAAAAACCTAATTAGGATGCAAACTTTCTACGAATAATATTGAGCGCACCACCTGCTTTAAACCACTCTATTTGTTGCTCATTGTAGGTATGATTTACTGCAATTTTATCAACAGTTCCATCAGCATGGTTGAGGACAACTGTTAATCCTTTGCCGGGAGCAAAACTGGTAAGTCCTTCAATGTCTATTTTGTCATTTTCCAATACTTTATCATAGTCCTCTTTATTGTGGAACGTAAGTGCAAGCATGCCCTGCTTTTTAAGGTTTGTTTCGTGAATACGTGCAAAACTTTTTACAAGAATTGCTCTTACACCTAAATGCCGAGGCTCCATAGCGGCATGTTCTCTACTGCTACCTTCTCCATAATTTTCATCACCAACCACAATACTTCCAACGCCTGCTGCTTTATAAGCCCGCTGTGTGGCAGGCACTGCACCATATTCCCCTGTAAGCTGATTTTTTACATTGTCAGATTTTTCATTGAAAAAGTTGATGGCACCTATCAACATGTTATTACTAATATTATCCAAATGACCCCTGAATTTGAGCCAAGGCCCTGCCATACTGATATGATCAGTAGTACACTTACCTTTTGCTTTTATTAGAAGATTCAAACCTTTAATATCAGTACCTTCCCATGCAGAAAAGGGTTCTAATAATTGTAGTCTTTGTGAAGTAGGATCTACTACTACTTGCACCCCAGTTCCGTCTATTGCCGGTGCCTGATAACCTGCGTCTTCTACATCAAAACCTTTTGAAGGTAATTCGTATCCTACTGGTTCTGCAAGTTTCACCATTTCTCCTTTCTCATTTACTAAGGTATCGGTAAGCGGGTTAAATGATATGCTGCCTGCAATTGCCATAGCCGTAACAACTTCTGGACTTGCTACAAATGCATGTGTGCTGGCAAGACCATCATTACGTTTAGCAAAATTTCTATTAAAAGAAGTGATGATGGTATTCTTTCTATTGGGGTCATCAATATGTCTGGCCCACTGACCAATACAAGGTCCGCATGCGTTTGCTAATACTACACCACCTACTGAGGCAAAGTCGCTAATGAACCCATCCCTTTCTATAGTGAATCTTACTAACTCACTACCCGGAGTAATGGTAAATTCGCTGTTTGCTTTTAACCCTTTACTTACAGCATCTTTTACAATGGATGCACTCCTGCTTATATCTTCATAAGAGCTGTTTGTACAGCTTCCAATCAATGCCACTTCTAATTTATCAGGCCAACCGTTTTTTTCAACAGCATCTTTTATTTTAGATACCGGAGTTGCCAGATCTGGTGTGAAAGGCCCATTTACGTATGGTTCCAGCTCATCTAAATTCAATTCCAATACCTCATCGTAGTATGTTGATGGATTATTATATACATCCTCATCTGGCCTGAGGTGTTGTTTTACACCATCAGCCATAGCTGCAATATCACTACGATCTGTAGCTTGTAAATAAGCAGCCATTTTTTCATCATAGGCAAACAAAGAACAAGTAGCTCCAATTTCTGCGCCCATATTGCAAATTGTACCTTTTCCGGTTGCGCTCAAACTATCAGCGCCTGTACCAAAATATTCTACAATTGCACCTGTGCCACCTTTTACAGTTAGCTGTCCGGCCACCCAAAGAATGACATCTTTTGCACTGGTCCAGCCACTCAATTTTCCGGTTAATTTCACGCCAATTAGTTTGGGCCATTTGAGTTCCCATGGTAGGCCTGCCATTACATCGCAAGCATCTGCACCACCTACACCTATTGCAACCATACCTAAGCCACCTGCATTTGGAGTATGACTATCCGTACCTATCATCATCCCTCCGGGAAATGCATAGTTTTCTAATACTACTTGGTGAATAATACCGGCTCCTGCTTTCCAAAATCCAATACCATATTTATCAGAAACTGAGGATAAGAAATCATATACTTCTCTATTTGTATTGAGGGCAATAGCTAAATCTTCTTTGGCACCAACTTTTGCTTGTATGAGATGATCACAATGAACCGTGCTAGGCACAGCCACTTTTGGTCTGCCTGCCTGCATAAACTGAAGGAGTGCCATTTGCGCAGTGGCATCCTGCATGGCCACTCTATCAGGTGCAAAGTTTACATAATCTTTACCACGGGTAAATACTTGCATAGCTTGCTCATGGTGTAAGTGACTGAACAGAATTTTTTCTGCCAGTGTAAGAGAGCGGCCCAAAAGGATTCTGGCAGCCTCAATACGGGCAGGCATGTTAGCATAAACAGCCTGAATCATTTCATAATCAAATGCCATAAATAATGTTTAGTTTATAATGTATTCTACCGGGTTTACCTATTAATTTTTAGAGAAATTTGATAGGTAAACACATGGAATTCGATGCGAATTTAAAGAAAGAATTTTGCTGAACTATTGTTTTTTAATTTTAATGACTACCTTGCAGCTATGGATAAGAAATTTAGATTCTTTATTGAATGGCGTCTCTTTGGAGTTTGTGCGGCTTTAGGAGAAAAAATGGGCATTTCTTCCAGCAGAATCAGGGTCTGGTTTATATATATATCATTTCTCACCTTTGGTAGCCCAATCATCTTATACATGATTACACTCTTTTGGATGAATATCAAAAATTATATTTTATCTGCGAAGAGGAATCCATTACGTTATCTGTAAAATAAATTTTATTGGTTAAGTTAGATTACTCATATCCTCAGTTTTCTGAACTATTCAGGTATATATCTCGTGCACTCGATTTAAAAGTTGATAAGGATAAAGGAATAGTTGGTGCAGAAATGGGTGAAGGTTTTATCAGAAATCTGTATCACTCAGATGATATTCAGATCATGGAGTACAATTACAAGCCGGGTAAGGATGTAATGCTACATCGTAGAAAAAATCTTTCTAACTATTATATCATGGGGCTTGAAAAATTGACTACGCCTAAGAATGATGTATTGCAGTCAATTTTTTTTGGTACAACGCAGAGTGAATGGTATTACTTAAATAAAGCTGGTTATCATCATGCCTCATTGCATATCCTTATTTCTAAAGCGTATTTGGAACAAATATTAAAAAAGGAAAAAGGAGGGGAGTATATTTTAAAAAACCTCATATATCCAAATATTATGTATAGAAATGAAAAGCCCAATGCTCAATATTTTAAAATAGCCGATGAAGTATCCAATTATGAAACTACGGATGGGTATAGCGATTTATTTCTATTAAATCGGGTACACTACCTCATTGAATATTTTTTTACAAGATATTTTAGAAATTACTCTGATAATT
This sequence comes from uncultured Parafilimonas sp., assembly GCA_937892395.1. Classification (GTDB taxonomy): domain Bacteria; phylum Bacteroidota; class Bacteroidia; order Chitinophagales; family Chitinophagaceae; genus CALAGJ01. The sequence goes on along the minus strand of CALAGJ010000013.1, from coordinate 41,617 downwards.
ATTTTAGAACAAGTGCTACATCGGATGAAATGCAGCGTATTCAATCTGCTGAGAAACTGATGTTGAAGAATTTTTCGGAAACACCACCATCAATAGAATCGCTCAGTAGGTTGTCTGCTATGAGCCCTACTAAATTCAAATTATTATTTAAAGAAATTTTTGGTTTGCCGGTATATCAGCATTATCAAAAAAACAGGATGCAGCGTGCCAAAGCAATGCTACTATCCAAAAAATATAATGTAAGGCAAGTGGCTACAGAGTTAGGCTTTACGCATGTAAAAGATTTTGCTAAAGCATTTCAAAAACAATTTGATCAACAACCGGAAGAAGTAATAGTATAAATTTATTGATGTGGATGTAGAATTTTACGAATCAAGTTATTTGGAGTTTCTTCAGTATTTCTCACTAAAGTGTGGATCGCCAATTATTGAAAACAAATTTTCAATTCCAGAAAAATGTGGTCAGGGATTTTTTTATGCTGAGAATTTTGAGCCCGGTTTTTCCTGTCTTATTTCTCAACAAAAAATGAATGAGGACTTTACTATTTCGAAAAGTGCACATCCCAATTCGCAATATTTTATTCTTCTATTTAGCGAAAGCCTCAATGATAATCCTGAGAAACAAATGCAGGAACAAATTGACCCTTTTAATATTGGTCAACATTTGGTAAGGCTTACTGGATCTGCCATGCACACTCAGAGTAAGCTTCCATTTGGAAAGGAGAGTAGAACGGTAAGTATGATTTTTACGAAACAATTTCTTATAAATAGAATTGGTCAAAAAATGACAGATGCTTTTCTAAGTACCTATTATGCATCTTTTTTGAAAACTCCTTTTTTAGCACCAATGACTGCAGAATACAGAACTTGGTTATCTGAAATATTTCAGGAAACATGGCAACATCCTTTCAGGCATTTATTTCTTGAAAACAGGCTCCTGATGTTAGTCGAAAAATTCGTCAATCAATTTTTGAATCCCAATAAATCAATTCGTAAGCTCAGTTTTAATGATGAAGAAGTAACCAGATTAGTAAGAGCTGAAGCTGCATTATTAAATGACTTTGGCTCTTCACCCCCTACTATTGAATCTCTTTCTCGGCTTTGTGCCATGAGTGCTACAAAGTTTAAAAATGACTTTAAAGCACTTTATGGTATGCCTGTTTATGAATATTATCAAAAAAACAGAATGTTATATGCACGCAGCCTCCTTATACAAGAAGATTTTAATATCAAAGAAGTGGGTATGATGTGCGGCTATTCAAACCTGGGACATTTTGCTGCTGCATTTAAAAAAGAGTTTGGTATGCTACCCAGCGAAGTGGTAGTAGCGCAGCATAATGTGTAATAATTTATATCTCCAAAAAATCTGCAATTTGATTTATGGCCTGGTAAGTTTTTCCAATGATTGTATCAATAATTCACATCCATTTTGTAATTCTTGATTGCTGATAGTAAGCGGAGGTGCTATGCGCAATGCATTTGGAGCAAATAAAAACCAATCTGTTACAATCCCATTTTCATAACAAATATCCAACACCTTTAATGCTACTTCACTACTATGTAAATGTACACCTGCCCATAACCCTTTTGTGTTGATTTGTTGAATAGTATGATGTTGTAAACTACTTTGTATTAATTTTTCTTTTTCTGGTATGGATTGAATATATCCTGACTCAATGAGTACTTTGAAAGCAGCTAATCCGGCAGCACAACTTACAGGATGACCACCAAACGTAGTAATATTTCCTAACACTGGCTGCTCGGTGAACAACTGCATTAAATCCTTTGATGCAATAAAAGCACCCAAGGGCATACCACCACCCAAGGCTTTACCAAGAAGTAGTATATCGGGCACAATGTCTTCTTGTTCAAAACCCCATAAAGAACCCGTTCTGCCAAAGCCGGTTTGTATTTCATCTACTATCAGCATCGCATCCATTTGTTTGCATTTATCCTGCAAGGCTTTAAGCCATCCGACAGGTGGCTTTGTAATGCCCGATTCTGCTTGTACTGTTTCTACTATTACGCAGGCTGTTCTATTATCTATTGCATTTATAGCATCTGAAGCTCCATAATCATAATGATATATATCAGGCAATAAAGGTCTGTATGCATTACGCCAATATTCATCTCCAATTACACTCAATGCACCTTGTGTACTTCCATGATAACTTTTATTGAAAGCGATCACTTTACTCCGCCTTGTTTTGCGCTTCGCTAATTTCATAGCGCCTTCCGTAGCTTCTGCGCCGCTATTGGTAAAATAAACCGTATTTAATGATACCGGAAGTTGACTTGTAAGTAGTGATGCATATTCCACCTGTGGCCCTTCTATAAACTCTCCATACACCATTACATGCATATACTTTGCGGCCTGATCTTGTACTGCCTTAACAACGTCTGGATGGCAATGTCCAATATTGGCCACGCTAATACCTGATATTAAATCAAGATATTTTTTTCCCCTACTATCCCATTGATAACAACCAAGTGCTTTCTCAATTTCCAATGCAGGTGGGTTTGGTGAAGTTTGAGCTATATGCTGAAAAAAAATCTGTCTTGCAGAAATAGCAGCCATGAAATATTTTTTATTTACTGCAAAATTCCATCTTTGAAATCTTTAAAAGAAATTTATATGGCATTCATTTTTTCATGTAATGGAATAAATCCAAAAATTCCAGCTGATTGTTTTGTTGCTCCAAATGCAACCATAGTAGGTGAAGTGGATATGGGAACCAATTGTAGCATTTGGTTTAATGCAGTGGTAAGGGGCGATGTGCATTATATTAGAATGGGTAATAATGTAAATGTGCAAGATGGAGCAGTAGTTCATTGTACCTATCAGAAACACCCCACAAATATTGGAAATAATGTTTCCATTGGCCATAACGCTATTGTGCATGGGTGCACATTGCACGATAATGTACTTATAGGTATGGGTGCAATCATAATGGATAGATGCGTAGTGCATAGTAATTCAATCATTGCCGCAGGCGCAGTTTTATTAGAAGGCACTGTGGTGGAAGAGGGTACCATTTATGCAGGAGTACCCGCAAAAAAAGTCAAAGAACTATCCAAAGAAAATGTACATGAAGAAATACAACGTATAGCCAATAATTATATAAAATATGCTTCATGGTTTCAGCATATCAGTGCAGCAAAATAGCTAATATAGCTGTCTATATGTAGTGTAAGTTTTATTCATAGATATGAAGTATTTGCTTTTCTGGAATAATTTATTATGAGAAATTAACAAGAATAGGGTAACATTTTCTTGTTTGATTGTTATATATACATGCATTGGCATAATATTTATTAAGTTAGGATTTAATTAAAAGACACACAAATGCAGATTTATGAATACTTATGATGTACACGTACAAGCAGAAACAATTATTGATGAAATTGGAAGTTTACAACTCTTTTATCAGATGATAGAAAAGTTGAGCAATACCAAACATGTAAAATTTACAAACCGATTAGATGAAGCCGACACATTAGCTTGGAGTTTCCGCTTTAGAGGTCATGAATTTTCTTTAGAATATAATATTTTTAATGGTCTTTTTTTGATTAATAAAAGTACTAATCAAAAGGCTGCAACTGAGCTTGCATACCAATTGAAAACAAACTAAACGGTTTGTGTATTTTCTGATTAAGTTGTTGTGTTTTAGTAAGACAAATCATAACTGAATTTTATTAAATCTTCACTATATTAATTGTCATTATATCTTATTGATGGTTTGTGTCTAAAACATGCATACCCCAAAAATGATAGAATTGTAGTTACTATCTGTAAGCCATAAATGAAAGAGGCTGTTTCAAAAAAAACAGCCTCTTTCATTTATGCAGGGTCTGCAAAAAATTTATGAAACCACGGAATCGTTTCAATCCCCTTGTAGTAATTGTCAATATTAAATTTCTCATTTGGGCTATGTAAATTATCACTATCCAGCCCAAATCCCATGAAAATAATTTTAATGCCCAATTCTTTTTCGAACAAAGCACAAATGGGTATGCTGCCTCCGCCTCTTACAGGTATTGGTGCTTTGCCAAGTGTTGTAGCTATTGCCTTTGAAGCTGCCTTATAGCCTTTGCTATCAATTGGCGTCATATAAGGTTCGCCGCCATGATGCAGGCTGGCCTTTAATTGTATGTAGGGCGGCGCAATTTGTTTTAGATGGTTAATCAATAAATCAGTTATAGTATGACTATCTTGATTAGGTACTAATCTGCAACTAATTTTTGCAAATGCTTTGGAAGGAAGTACTGTTTTTGCACCCTCTCCGGTATAGCCTCCCCATATTCCATTTAGCTCTAATGTAGGCCTTATTCCTGTGCGTTCATTGGTAGTAAAACCATTTTCACCCCAAAGTGAGGTAACCCCAAGATCTTCCTTATATTCCTTTTCATTGAAAGGTGCAACTGCCATGAGTGCCCTTTCTTCATCTGTTGCTACTACCACATTATCATAAAAACCAGGTATAGTTATATGATTATTTTCATCATGTAGAGAAGCGATCATTTTTGATAAAATAGTAATTGGATTTGCCACAGCTCCACCATATACGCCACTATGCAAATCTCTGTTGGGCCCCGTTACTTCTACTTCAATATAACTCAAACCACGTACGCCTACATCCATACTTGGCGTGTCTAAACTTAGCATGGCTGTATCACTTATTAAAATGACATCAGCTTTTAAAAGAGCTTTGTGAGCTATTACAAAATCTGCCAGATTTGGACTGCCCACTTCTTCTTCTCCTTCTATAATAAACTTAATATTTACCGGTAGTTTTCCATCGCCACATTTTACCATTGTTTCCAATGCTTTTACATGCATGTAGAATTGGCCTTTATCATCGCAGCTACCACGTGCAAATATTTTTCCCTCTTTTATAACCGGGTCAAATGGGCCGCTGTGCCATAGCTCTAAAGGATCAGGAGGTTGTACATCATAGTGTCCATATACTAACACGGTTGGTAGAGCAGAATCGGTAAACCGCTCACCATAAACAATGGGATGTCCGGGTGTTTCAAATATTTCTGTTCTGGTAGCACCAGCCTCTGCAAGACGCTTTACAACAAGACCTGCACATGTATGCATATCTACTTTATGCTCACTGCGTGCACTAATACTGGGTATGCGTAATAGATCTAATAACTCCTCAAGGAATCGGTCTTTATTTTTTTCCTGATAATCTTTCCAGGCCTGCATATTTGTTTGATTTTATTGTGCGGCTAAAGTAGGTAAAATAGGTTTTGGTGTTGGCTTTTGTAAATATTATCTCCTTTTTTTATGTTGTTGTCAATACGATTATAGTATGGGGTTGGTGAATGGGCTATATTAAGCCACCCATACAACACTGCACTCCACATAACCCGGCGTTGCTAAACAACGTATTGCCAAAAGCCCCCAGTACGTTTAATTTTATATGTCTTTATGGATGTAAAAAGGCTTATTACAGGGGGCTTTCGGCTATAGGTCTAAATGTTGTATGCAGGGCTTCTTCACCCTGATATTTTTCTCATTAACATTTCAAGTGGTCCTCTTCCAAATTTCTTTGTCCATTGTACACTAAAAAATATACTCGTAATGAAATATCAAAATGAAAATGTCAAAATGTAAGCAGGTGAAACTATTTTACCCATTTGCAAATAGCCTCTTGTGTATTCTGAACCTGAAATAAATTGAAAAACTAACATCCCAATTGTTAAATGTTGAACATAATTTGATAGTGTCATTTTTCCTGTGTCAGAAAGCCATTTTATTATTAAATTTTTTTCAAATTTTTCACCAATCCAAATACAAACAGTTATTGCCATTAAAGCAAATGATGTAGTGATTACCATAAATGGTAAGTAAGGAGGAAAATAGTCAGCGTTTATATAGTCAAATATTTGTCTATCAAACTGTTTGTATATTGAGTATTTTCTCAAGCCTTCAAAGAGTATGAAAAAAATTAAGCCTACAAAAAAAATATGAAGTCTAATTTTTGGTTCTTTCCAATTTAATCTGCCCAGCCACATTCCAAGTAAGAAATATGCGATCCAAGGGAAAATGGAATTCCATCCATAGTAAAATGTGTTTCTTAAAAATCCTTTAATTGACCAAAAGTCTGCATACTTAAAAAGTGTCATATCCCAACTTGTAAAAATCGGAATAATTAATAGTAAAAGGTGAAATATTAAAATTGCAAGAAGTGCACCAGTTAAATAATACCTTTTTGGAATATAAAGAATAAATGCTGCAATGTGCATATAGCCTCCATAAAAGTGTAAAATGTCGCCAGCCCACCAATTATAAAGCAAAAGTCCAAGTACAAACAAAAACCAAGAACGTTTTAAGATGGTTGATTTGTGTTTCTTTTTGTCTTGTTGGGAATAATTTATATGATTAGATGTCATTAAGGAAATGCCCATTCCTGCACAAATGATAAAAATGGAAGTTGAGTTGCCTGTAAAAAGATTTAAGAATTGTCCAATTATGGTTTGGTCTTGAAAAGAACCAAAGCAAAAATTAAAGTTCACAATAAACATTCCAAAAATGGCATAAGCTCTTGCTAAATCAAAACCAATTATTCGATGTCGTTCCATTTATCTGCCCGAATTTGAAGGGTGTACGATAGCCTCGCACACAACGTCAGTCTGTCTAAAAACCAATTTTAAAAGTGCAAGAATAAGAAAAAATGGGCCATTTTAAAGGCCAATAGACGGTAGCTAAAATAAATGGGCCAATCATGCTATAAAAATTTGGTGGGCTCTTTTTGGCTTTTATGCATTTTAATTATGTTACCCGGCGTTGCTGAACAACGTATAACCAAAAGCCCCCAGTTCGTTTAATTTTATATCTCTTAATAGATGTAAAAAGGCTTATTGCAGAGGGCTTTCGGCTATAGGTCTAAATGTTGGCAGAAGTTCTTTGTCTGGCAACGACTTACTTATCTGAAATCTTATAACTATATGTTACAGGAAAATTCCATATCACATTACCATAAGTATCATTTTGCAAGTTCAAACTTATTCCAATATTTGATTTACTATTTATTTTAAAATTAAACTCTACCAATGCAGTATATCCCAAAGTAAAATATTTAAACTTTTTATTGTCAATATCAATTGCTACTAATGGAATTGGATAGCCTGTAGCTGTGGGATATAAAAAAGCAAGTTGAGTTACATCATTACTAAATTGGTATCTTATTAAACCGCCAATACCCAAGTTCAGATTAACTGCTTTCTCTTTGATGATATTTAATGTGGGGATAAACTCGCTTTGAATTCCGCTTGAGATTAATCTATAGCTTGAATTTGCATTAATACCTGTTGCCGGGTCTATAAAATATAAACCTAATTCTCTTGCATTATTTGTATGTCGTAAATTTACTGCATAACTAATTCTGTTTTTTGCTTTAAACTTTATACCAGCCTGAACATTGTATCCTGGTAAATCACCAGCACCATTAAAAGATAAACCAGCACCATAATTTATTTTTGTTTGTGCTTGTGCTGCTAATGTTGTAAATAAAAAAACAATTACTATTGTTAAATACCTCATTTGATAATTTTAAAAATAAATAGAGTGTGCTCTCTTGACAGAGAACACACTCTTTAATAGATGGATTAATTTTTTTCTTTCCAAGTAATTAAGCCTGTTGTATAAATATTAGTGATTGGGTCTAAGAAATGAACTGTATTACTACCACAGTCATCATCATCATCTTCTATATGAAAAGTTGCAGATAGCCCAGGAGTGAATGATACTTTTTGCCCCAGTATTATCACTTCTATTTTGCCAGGAATGCTTAATGTAAGATCTATTCCCCCGCCAGGTACAAAATAATCTTCTTCAAGCCATTCCTGAGTCGTAGCATCTGCATATACAGATGTGCTTAAATCTGGATTAGTGTACCAATAAAACAAATTTCTATTCACATACCAATCTCTGTTGTCAACGTCTTTTCTTTTGCTTGGTTTGTAAAATTGACGTGTTATTGTTGATGGGGAAAACACAGGGTTCGGATTTACATTGGATGCAGAGTTATAGCCATAAACCGTTTGCCATATCTCTGGTGCACCACTTGTCCAGCTTTCAATAGCACCTAAATCTGGGCACTTTATTTTTTCAGTAATTTCGTTTCAACCGCTTACACGAGCCGTAGTAGTGTTATCCAAAAATTCGGGTCGTAATTTTTCATTGATGTCAACCCTTTCGCAAACGCCTAAAACAATTACCGGAACTGTCGGGTCTTTTTTGGCATCCATCAATTCAACTGCACCATTTGCTTTGTAAGTTTTAATGGTCGTTAAAGTTTTTTCGTCTAACCCAAAAGCCTGTACTGCAACATTTGGAATAAAGCCTGCGGTATTCCATTTATCGCACTCAACCGGCACTGAAATATTAAACTTTGGTATGCCTGCTGCAATAGCAGGGAAGTTTGGATTTAGTGCCGCTAACTCTTGGTCAATAGTATTGCCATTACTTAATTTCAGCAACTTGAATTTGCTGTACAAAAAGTCATAATCACCATCAAATCGTTGTACAGTTTTTTGTTTTATCAAACTGCGTACTTCTGCATTGGCTACAAGTTTTGAAAATGTTTGCGCCGCTAAATCAAGGCTTGCTCTTATCCTTTCTTTGTTTGCGGCAGAGTTTTCAAAAATGTTTGTTTGAAGGTTACTCTGATTTGCAGAGTTCATTTCTGTTTGGTTTGTTGCTTCTTTTTTACATGCAGAAAAAAGCAACATTAGAATTGCTAATGAAAGAAAATTTTTGTTCATATTTTATTCTTTTAAAATTTCCCTACTTTCAAGATTAGACGCTGTTTCAGATTGGTCCGTCAGCATAAATTGTCAGTTAGTCTTTAAACTCGTATTTGTAAAAACATTGCAAAAAGTTCGTGGCTATTGAGTTTAAGGATATCCGCTAAATTTCTGTTATTTGCAAATATACGCAAGTTTACAAATGATTGATATTTTTTTAAAAAATTTCAATCATCCTTGTTATCAATTAATTAACTTGTTTTTTGTTACGTAACATAAATAGTTAAGTTGTGCATTATGGCAAGCATAAATTCGTATAAATTGTAGATAGGGTAATATGAGTTTTGTTTTATCTATCTGTTGGAGGGTGTAGTACAAAGGTGCAAATTTATCTGTGGGGAAATGCTTTTGAACTGGTGGATGGCTTGCGTGAGGGATTACGAATGTATCTTTTATCTATTTTGGCATTCGTGAATTTCGCTACGCTTCATTTGGAACGAAAAGCCCGCAGCCATGAGGCACGAATGGCGAGGACTTGTAGTGTAAAGCCCGACCCAAAGGGACACGCCCATATAAATTTCTTTTATCTGCTGGTTTTTTGTAGTACCATATTTTTACTTGTGCATGCTTTTGGATGGCATTTTTAGCCCTGATTGTGCCAGTGAAATGTATTTCAAAAAAGAAACGCTGCCTAATTGGAACGATAAGAACCATTCTTGACTGTAGAATTGTGCACTATTACTTCTGCCAAATGTTATACTCAAATACTTTTCTGTATGTCCACTCTATTTTACCCAATAAAGTTAAATGAAAATCTGGGTTTTAGCGTAAAGGAATGTATATATTTTATTGCCCTATTTACTTTGCATGAATCCAACTTTTGCTTTACACAGTTTCATGCTACAAGTTTTTGGCCCCTATTGCAGGTAGTACATATGCCATTATTTATTTGAGGGAAGGCACCTCAGGCACTTATCCTGGATATGGTATGACTGCTTCGGGCAGTGATTTTGTTTTTAGCAAACCCATTGCAGATGGGGTTGTAACCAGTTTTTATTTTACGTATCAGGTTCCTACAGGAGGGGAAAGGAATTCAAGTATTGATCCCCATTCATATCTGGTAGGTACGGTTTGTGAAGCCGGTGCACCAAATGTTTCCATTACATCGCCTATTGAAGCAGCCAGTTTTACTGCACCTGCAAACATTACCATTAATGCTACAGCTTCTGATGCTGATGGGAGTATAAGTAAAGTTGAGTTCTTTAATGGCACTTCCTTGCTGGGAACTTCTGAAACCAGTCCATATAGCTACACTTGGACCGGGGTAGCAGCAGGTTCCTATTCATTAACTGCCAAAGCCACTGATAACGGTGGGCTTTCTGCAAGTTCCATTCCTGTAAATATTATGGTAAATGTTCCTAATACAAATGGCTATTGTGGAACTGCAATCAATGGTGATTATGAGTATAAAGCGGAAACAAAAGATGGACTAGTAACATTTACTTTCCATCCATTGCAACCAATAGCAGGTTGTTTGTATGCACTCATTTATATTCGTGAAGGTCTCTCAGGCGGATATCCGGGTTATGGTATGACTGCTTCTGGCACAACTTTTATATTTACTAAGCCCATTGTAGATGCTACACCAATCAGTTTTTACTTCACGTATCAAACGCCGCCAGCGGGTGAAAGAAATTCAAGTTCTAACCCACATAGCTATGTAGTAGGAAGTAACTGTACAGGTATCATTGGTGTTGCTCCCACCGTCGAAATAATATCGCCCATTAACAATGCCAGTTTTACAGAACCAGCAACCATTGCTATCAATGCAAATGCTGTTGATACAGATGGTACTATTAGCAAGGTTGAATTTTTCAATGGAGCTACCTTACTAAACACTGATAATACCAGCCCATATAATTTTGACTGGACAAATGTGATTGCCGGCAATTATACACTTACTGCAAAAGCTACTGATAACCTCGGACTCTTTACTATTTCAACACCTGTAAACTTGGTAGTGAATATTGATAACAACGAAGGCTTTTGCGATACCTTAGAAAATGGTGATTATAGTTATAAAGCTGAGACAATTGAGAATGATGTACTTTTTCAATTTCATCCATTAGAGCCCATAGAAGGTTGTGCTTATGTATTCATTTACATTCGGGAAGGATTGAGTGGCGGCTATCCAGGTTATGCTATGACACGTATTGGCTCCGATTTTATCTTTAGAAAAGCAATTGCCAGCGGCACACCCATCAGTATTTATTTTACTTATCAAACACCACCCACAGGTGAAAGAAATTCCAGCAGTACACCACACGATTATATTGTGGGCACAATATGCGAAGGCCTCCTGCCTGTAAATCTGCTTAGCTTTGAACCAGAATTGAATGCAGATGGTTCGGTATTGTTAAAATGGTCAACAGCATCGGAACTTAACAATGACTATTTTCTTGTGGAGAGAAGTAAGGATGCACGCAGCTATACCACTGTGGCCAATGTGGAAGCAAGTAAAAAGCCATCTATAAGAAATGAATATCAAACACTTGATAAATACCCTACAGATGGCCTCAACTATTATCGCCTAATTCAGGTAGATAAAGATGGCAGATCAAAAATTTATGATGTGAAAACCATAGAAGTGCGCAAGCAACTGGCAGTTAGATTGTATCCAAACCCGCTTAGAGGTGCTGCCTTCACCATTCAGTTGAATACTGCTTCTACAGATGCTCTGAATGTACAGATAATGAATATGGAGGGTAAATTGGTACACCAAAAAATGTATTGGCCACAGCAGGCTACTCTGTTGATAACCCTTCCGGCAAAACTTAGTAAGGGGGTATATTTAGTAAAGGCTGGTGGCAATACTCCCTTGAAGTTGATAGTGGAATAATTATTATCAATTTTTATTGTATAATCGGCGTAGTTAAATTAGCTACGCCAATTTTTTTTCATAAATTTTTGTATGACTGTAAAATGACCTGTCGTTATGCTTTGTATGCATGCTAAAGTGTAAGATAGATTCTTTGATTTTGAATGCTTTGTTAACCATCGAACTTAGATTTTCTGTTTAGATCTATTGCAGCACTAAAACGATGCATACTTGTCCTTTTGTAACATATTTAAGATAGTTCATTATTTCAGCTATCAAAAATTAACCTCAAAAGCGCATCTATATGGCCTTTTAGCTTTTCATCAGAAAGTCAAATGCAAAATCTGGGTTGAAAAATGCCGCTCAAAAAATCTGTTTTTTATTATATTTTTAAAAACTTATACCTTCCGCCTCCAAAAAAATAAATTTAATGCAAACAATTCTTGTTCCTGTTGACTTTTCTGACACAGCAAGTGGTGCGGCAAGATATTCCGTACAACTATTTAAAAGTAGTACGAATACCGAAATAATTTTTTACCACATGTATGCAGATGATGAGGGCGAAGACCTAGCTATGGCTGCATTGGAAAATCTGCGTAATGAATTGCAAGTTCCCGGATTGATGATTAATATCATCAGCACACAGGGAAAGGATTTAGTAGAAGAAACTGAAAAAGTAGCAAGACATAGAAAAGCCGATTTAATTGTTATGGGCATAACAGGCCGCAGTGCACTGGCCCAGGTATTTGTTGGAAGTAATACGCTCAAAATGACTGAGCAAAAAGCCTGTCCTGTACTGATAATTCCTGCAGATGCTACAGATAGAGCAATCAAACAAGTAATGCTGGCTACAGACTTAAAAGATGTAATAAATACTATTCCATCAGCACCTATAAAAACTGCTTTGGCTGCGTTTAATAATCCGAAACTTCATGTACTGAATGTAAATAGCGAAGTATATATTTCTTTGTCCGAAGAGGAAGAAATGGAAAGAAATAATTTGAAAGAAATGTTCTCAGAATTTAACCCGGAGTTTTATTTCTTAAGATTGTATGATGTAGATGATGCTATACATCAATTTGCAGAAGATAAGAACGTGGATATGATTATTGCAATACATAAACACCATTCTTTACTCGGCAGATTGTTTAGTACAAGTCATACAAAAAAATTAGCTTATCATAGTTCGGTGCCGGTTTTGGTTGTGCATGAATAAATGATTTATTGAAATATTGCCGCATGCAGTAGTAATGGAATAACGGATGATAAAAAAAGCCCCAATTTTTGAATTGGGGCAGTTTTTTATATGTGGTATATCTATTATGGATTTCTGAGTTTGCTATTATGTTTTCCATAAAGGAAATAAACAACAAGGCCTACGGCCATCCATCCAAAAGCCACAGACAAGGTTTGTGTATCTAAACCTACAATCATAGCTGTACAAATTAATGCACCCAGTGGACATACGATATATGGCCAAGGTGTTTTAAAAGGACGAACAATTGAAGGCGAACTTCTTCTGAGTAAAAGTATGCCAATACAAACCAAAACAAATGCGAATAAAGTACCAAAACTGGTAAGATCTCCGGCTACATGGCCCGGTACAAATGCCGCAAATGCACCCACAAAAACAAATAGAATCCAGTTAGCTTTGTAAGGAGTTTTAAATTTTGGATGCAATTCTCCAAATGCTTTAGGTATCAATCCATCATTACTCATGGAATAAAATACACGACTCTGACCCATAAGCATAACTAATATTACAGAACTAAAACCAGCAAGAATAGCAACAGTAACTGCTTTGGCCAGCCACTCATATCCAGGCATGTGTGCCGAAATTGCATAGGCAACCGATGCTTCTCTGCCTTTTTCTGGATCTACAAAATCTTTCCAGTTGGTAACTCCGGTCAGTACATGACCAAATAAAATATAAAGAATCGTACATACCACCAAAGAGCCTAATATGCCAATCGGCATATCTCTTTTAGGATTCTTTGCTTCCTGCGCAGCAGTACTTACTGCATCAAAACCGATAAATGCAAAGAACACTATGGCTGCACCTCCTAATACACCGCCCCAACCATGTTTATTCCACCCACTATAATCTGCAATTACCTGACCAGCACTATCCAACATTGGGGGTGTATTTTCAGGAATAAGATATGGAGTATGATTTGCAGGGTCGATAAACTGCCAGCCAACTACAATAAATATTAATACTATAGCCACTTTTACAGCCACTATTATTGCGTTAATCATAGCACTTTCCTGAGTGCCTTTTATCAGCAATAATGTCAATGATAATAATATAACAAGAGCAGGTGCATTCATAATACCACTATGAGCTACTCCGGCAGAGTCTGTATAACTTTCCAGAAAACTATGGCACCATTCATAGGGAATGCCACCCCCAAGCAGTTTGTTTAAATATTCACTCCAAGCAATAGAAACTGTGGCTGCGCCCAATGCATATTCCATAATAAGCGCCCATCCTATTATCCAGGCTACTAGCTCGCCCATTGTTACATAACTATAGGCATAAGCACTACCTGCAATGGGGATCATACTTGCAAACTCAGCATAGCAAAGTCCTGCAAAAGCACAACCAATAGCAGCTACCACAAAAGACAATGTAACAGCGGGTCCTGCGGCCTGTCCTGCAGCTGCTGCTGTGCGCACAAATAAACCAGCTCCTATGATGGCACCAATGCCCAAGGCAACCAGATTTCCTGCGCCTAAGGTTCTTTTTAATCCTTTCTCACTGTCTTCTGCTTGAGACAAGAGTAATTTCAAATCTTTCTTTACGAATAAACTCATTGATAAATTGGTTTGATTTTAGGCAGCCAAAGTAGGGTTTTATTTTTGCGAAGCAATTTTTTTTGACAAGCATGTCTCATATATTGTGGGATAAAAAATTTTCATCTAATTATTTCTATGAAAATTCATTTTCGCTGTCAAAGTATATACTGATAATGCAAATCAATTTTTCAAGCATTTTTTATAACCTTTTTTCTATTAGGTTTGCCACCCAAATAAACGGTTGTATGATTGATATAAAAGTGCCGGCCGTAGGCGAAAGCATTAGTGAGGTTACCCTTTTAAAATGGATTAAAAAAAATGGTGAATATGTGGACAGGGATGCAGTCCTTGCTGAATTAGAAAGTGAAAAAGCAACATTTGAAGTAAATGCTGAAAAAAGTGGTAAATTAATTATTCTGGCTCAGGAGGGCGATACCATTGCTATTGGCAGTGTATTAGCTCAAATAGATGAAACAGCTACTGCCCCAGAAGCAAATTCTACAGTTGATATTGCTCCTGTTGTAGCCCCAATTCAGGAAAAACCAACATCTGTACCAATTGCAACTTTGCCTCAAGAGATTAGTGCCAAAGCAACTCCTGTAGCCAATGCAATCATTGCAGATAAGAAAATTGATACCAATGCCATTACACCCTCCGGTGCCGGGGGAAAAATTATAAAGCAAGATGTACTGGAAGCATTGGCCCATCCGGGTAAAAAAGCTTTTGCCGGAGCGGATTTAATGAGTAGAAATATACGTAGGGAAAAGATGAGCAACCTACGCAAAACCATTAGCCGAAGGCTGGTAGAATCAAAAAACACTACAGCTATGCTTACCACTTTTAATGAAGTGGATATGGGCGCAATCATGGATATCAGGGCAAAAAATAAAGATAAATTTAAAGAGAAGCATGGTGTCAATTTGGGCTTCATGAGTTTTTTTGGAAAGGCATGTGCAATAGCATTGAGTGAATGGCCTGCTGTAAATGCCTATATTGAAAATGATGAACTCATTTACCATGATTATGCAGACATAAGTATTGCTGTAAGTACACCACGTGGCCTTACAGTACCTGTAATGCGCAATGTTGAGAGCATGAGCATGGCTGATATTGAGAAAAAAGTTGTTGAATTGGCAGGTAAAGCTAGAGACAATAAATTAAGTATGGAGGAGCTTACAGGTGGTACTTTTACAATTACAAATGGAGGAGTATTTGGCAGCTTGATGAGTACACCAATTATCAATTTGCCACAAAGTGCCATATTGGGTATGCATAAAATTCAGGAGCGGCCTATGGCCATAAATGGACAGGTTGTGATAAGGCCAATGATGTATTTGGCACTTAGTTATGACCATCGCATAATTGATGGCAGGGAGAGTGTGAGTTTTTTAGTGCGGGTTAAGGAATTATTAGAAAATCCTGCGCTATTACTGTTCGGCAAGGATCCTGTGGGTGCATTATTAGAGTTATAAATTTTAATAGATATATTTTGATGAATTATAACTTTTTTATTCCAAAAATTGTTTGAGTAGTTGTAGTAGAATTAATTTAAAAGAGGTATGATTTTCTTTGTGGATACTAAATATGACATCTGCTAAATATTAAGTTTTTATGCGTTTAACATTTAATGATACTGCCACAGCATTTGCTTACAAAGATGACCATTCTTTAAAGACTGGGAAATTTCTTTTTGGAACAATGAATTATCCTTGGTTTGCATCCATTGGCGTAAGGGTTACTCCATTTTTAATGAAAACAGGGTTGCCCATACACGGTGTAATCAGGAAAACAATTTTTAAACAATTTGTAGGTGGGGAAACTTTAGAAGAGACCACAAAAGTAGCTGAGCATCTTAGCAAGTATAAAGTAGATGTTATACTAGATTATGGAGTAGAAGGGAAGGATGGAGAATCAAATTTTGATAATGCAACAGAGGAATTTATCAGAGTCATTAACTATGCATCTACTCAATCCAATATTCCATTTATCAGCGTAAAAATTACTGGTATTGCAAGATTTGCACTGTTAGAAAAATTGCATGCAGCTCCACGTTTACGAAGTGGTATTCACGATGATGAAGCTGATACAGAGGAATGGCAAAGAGTAGCCAACAGACTTCGAAAAATTTGTGAAGTAGCCTCCGTAAAAAATGTAGGTGTGTTGATAGATGCCGAAGAGAGCTGGATACAGGATCCAATTGACAGGCTTACTATGAACATGATGCAGGATTTTAATAAGCATAAAGCAGTTATTTTTAATACTTTTCAGCTATATAGACATGATAGACTTCAGTTTTTAAAAATGAGTCATCGTATAGCTCGTCAACAAAAATTTATACTTGGTGCAAAATTAGTTAGGGGGGCCTATATGGAGAAGGAGCGTGGCCGTGCAGAAGAATTGCATTATACCTCTCCAATACAACAGGATAAATCATTTACAGATGGTGATTTCAATAGTGCAGTAGAATATTGCTTAAACGATTTGGAAACAATTGCTGTTATTCTTGCTTCGCATAATGAATATAGTAATCTGGCAGCAGCAGAAAAACTTCATGCAATGAATATTCCTCATAACCATCCAAATGTACATTTTAGTCAACTGTATGGAATGAGTGATAATATAACATTTAATTTAGCTGCTGCAGGATACAATGTTAGCAAATATTTGCCATTTGGGCCTATACGTGATGTTATACCATATCTCATGAGAAGGGCACAAGAAAACAGCAGTCTTAATGGCCAAACAAATAGAGAACTTTTACTCATAAGAAGTGAGTTAAGGAGAAGAGAGAAGGCAAGAAAAAAACCTTAATTGATATAGATTATTTTTAATGCAAGCTATCTATACATCCGATCCAACTCCCCTTTTTGCTTGAGATATAGATAGTTTTGATAACACTTTTGTATATAGTTTCCCAACTCTATTTCATTCCATTCTTGTAGGGTGTAGTAATCTGGTCTATACAAATTCATAAAGCTGTCTAATGCAGGCATTTCCAAACCTGTTAGTCTTCTTACAAATAATTTACTATATCTGTGGTCTATATATTTTTCCCGTTCTTCCCATAGCAGACGATCTTGCATTTTGAGGATTTGCCTATTTCTTCGGAATCGAAACATATTGATCAATTCCACCAAATCAATACCTGCCGTAAGTGCTCCGGGTACATAAGAAGAGGGGGATGCAGTGCTAAAACTTAAACCTGGTTTTTTAAAATCAAAAATCTTTGCATAATCACGTCTGTTATTGATACTATCCAAGGTATAGTTTTTATTTCGCACCCTTACTTCTGGAAGCCATGCTGCATCTACATATAAAGCAATGTCGAAATTTTCCAAGTCAACAATGGTATCTATAGGATATTTTATGGTTTGCTTAAATAAATAACTAAACCAAACACTGTCCTTTTCTCCTAATTTTATTGTATATCTTCCAGTAGAATCACAAATAGCAATATTGCCATTAGTTCCATAAACAGTTACGGCTTGAAGGGGCTGCTTTGTATAATGATCATATACCGCACCTTTCAAAAGAATTGACTGTGCTATACCTTGTTGAAAGATTGAAAAAGATAAACTGAGTAGGAATAAAATTCTATACAAGTACAATCCGATTTTGGTGTAATATTACAATGGGCAAATGAACTCTACTTATTTGTGGGTGTTAAATAAAATTTCTCATACAAAAATCCGGCTTCGTTTTATAATGTTGACACAGTTAATTTGCACCAACTTGAAAGCATGGACATCAATAAATATATAGACCATACCATTTTAAAACCTACCACCGTTATAGCTGAAGTCAATCAGTTGTGCCAGGAAGCTATCGCATATGGTTTTGCAGCAGTGTGTGTGCCACCACCATTTGTAAAACAGGCTGCAAAGACAGTGGCTGGCAAAGGTATTCATACCGCTACAGTTATTGGATTTCCATTTGGATATGCACCCATAGAATCAAAACTTGCAGAAGCTGTGTTGTCATTAGTTGATGGTGCAGATGAATTGGATATGGTCATTAATTTGGCAGCACTAAAGAATAATGACTGGGAATTTTTAGCCAATGAAATCAATCATATTTTGCCTATAGTTCATCAAAAACAGAAGAAGCTAAAAGTAATTATTGAGAGTGGCGTTTTGACTGATGATGAAATCATAAAATGCTGTACACTTTATGGAGCAGCTGGGGTCGATTTTATGAAAACTTCCACCGGTTATGCTACAACTGGTGCCACCGTGCATGCAATTTCATTATTGAAAAAACATTTACCGCCAGGTATTCAAATAAAAGCATCGGGAGGCATAAAAACTAGGGCATTTGCCGAGGAACTCATTACCGAAGGTGCTACAAGATTAGGATGCAGCTCCAGCGTAGAAATAGTGCAACAAAAATTATAAATTTGCTGAAAGATTTACATAAGGCATATATATTGCTATTGAAATAAAAAAAATATGAAATTGAATTTAATCATAGGATTCATGTTGGTATCCATATCAGTATTTGCTTCATCAGATACCGTTATTGTAAACAAGGATCCACGCTTAGATGCATTTGCACAAAAGCAGGCTTATGTAAATAAACTGAGTGGAAAACTTACCAGTTCTGGAAAGTTTAAAGGATACAGATTGCAAGTGTTGGTTACAAGAAGTAGAGAAGAAGCATTAAGTACAAAAACAATGTTGATGCAGCGTTATCCAGATCAGAAAGGATATTTAATGTATCAGTCTCCGAGTTTTAAATTGCGATTTGGCAATTTTTCGGATAAAAAATCTGCCGAAGATTTTAAAAAAGAATTGTCCACCTTTTACAAGCAATCTATATACGTAGTTGAAGATCTCATCGATTATATTCCGAAGGAAGATGATTTAAACGAAGATTAATAGTATAAAATGACCCCTGAACTTATACAAAAAAAAGCTACAGCATTGGATGGAGAATTGAGAAATATTCGGCATCATCTTCATGCAAATCCGGAACTGAGTTTTCAAGAATACAACACTTCAAAATACGTACAGGGTTATCTTCAAAAATTAGATATTTCTTTTACAACAATCGGGGCTACGGGAGTAGTGGCTTTGATAAAAGGGAATAACCCTTATTCAAGAGTTATTGCACTTCGTGCTGATATGGATGCACTTCCCATACAAGAAGCAAATGATATAGCATGCCGATCTTTGAATGATGGCATTATGCATGCATGCGGGCATGATGTACATACAACCTGTTTGCTCGGTGCAGCAAAAATTTTAAATGATATAAGAGATCAATGGCAGGGTACCATAAAATTAATTTTTCAACCTGGTGAAGAAAGAAATCCCGGTGGTGCATCTATTCTGATAAAAGAAGGAGTATTAGAAAACCCAAAACCAGATTCAATAATTGCGTTACATGTAAACCCATTGTTGCAAATCGGGAAATTTAGTTTCAGAAAGGGGCAGGCCATGGCCAGTGCGGATGAAATATTTATCACCATCAAAACGAAGGGTGGGCATGCTGCAGCACCTCATTTAACTGCTGATGCAATATTAATTGCAAGTCATATAATAGTAAGCCTACAGCAGGTTATCAGCAGAAATAATAACCCTCTCTCACCATCTGTTTTATCCATCTGCTCTATACAAGGTGGACACACCACTAATGTGCTTCCGGCAGAGGTAAAATTAATGGGCACGTTTCGTGCAGTAAATGAGCAATGGCGTTATGAAGCACATGCACTAATAGAGCAAATTGTAGTTGGAATTGGTAGAGCAATGGGTGCAGCAGATGTATCAGTGAAGATTGACATTGGATATCCATCTGTGTACAATGATAGTGCATTGACTGAAAGGGCCAATTCTTTAGCGCAGAACTATATCGGTGATGATCAGGTAGAGGAAACTGAAATGCGTATGGGTGCAGAGGATTTTGGATTTTATACGCAGCAAGTACCTGGTTGTTTCTTTAGGCTTGGCATTAGAAATGAAAATAAAGGTATTATACATAACGTGCATACACCTAACTTTGACATTGATGAAGACGCATTGCAACTTGGAGCAGGTATGATGGCCTGGCTGGGAGCAAAGCTTTAATAATTATCGTACCGTACACCGTTGATTAAACTGAAACATATACCAGTTTATTTTTTTGTATTGTTTGCAAGTCTGGCAGTAAATGCGCAGACTATTAGGCGTTTATCCTTACAGGAAGTACTTATGAGCCTTCAAGCAAAAAATCTTACCGATTCACAAAGAGCAGAAAAATATCTGGATTTATCCTTTCACTATCAGTATAAGCAGACTGATTCTTCATTTTACTATGCTAAGTTGTCTGAAAAAATAGCTATTGAGCACAACTATGCTACAATAGCTGCTGTGGCCAAAAGACAGTTAGGAATCAATTATTTCCTATCTGCAAACTATAGAGTAGCTGAAGCTTATTTGATGCAGTCCTACAAACAAGCTACAGAAAATAAATTATCACTACTTCAATATAATCTTTGTAATGATCTTTCTCATTTCTACATAGTACAGCAGCAGTGGAACACTGCAATTGATTATGCTAAAGCGGCAGAATCAAAATTGCTTCAAAATGCAAATAATCCTGATTATGAAAAAGAAAACAACAAACTTGTTTTTGCCGCAATCCATTTAGCCGCAGGACAGCAGGAAAATGCTTTGACGATTTGTAAAACAGTAGTATCAAATTTTCAAAAAGCAAACAACACAGTTGGTATTATGGAAGCATATATTTTAATCAGTAAAATTTTTGCTGCGCAAAATAAAATTGATGATGCTAAAACCTTTTTATTAAAAGCACTCAATTTGAGCAATGAAGCAGGAATGCCATTATTAAATGCAGCCATTTTCAACAGTTTGGGTGAAATATGTTTTACTCAAAATGACTTCACAAATGCCTTGGATTTTCATAAGAAAGCCGCTGCAATTTATCAAAATATGTCGATGAGTTTTGCTTGGCAGGAACAGCAAGCAAACATTGCAAACATATTATTTATAAAAGGCGACGTGTGGAATGCAAAACAAATGGCTACTATAGCGTTGAGTAAGATGACAGATGCAGGAAACAATATTAAAAGAGCAACGTTGTTGAAATTGCTAATAGAAATAGAGACTAATGCGGGCAATGCAAATAAGGCGCTACATTATTCAAATGAATACATGGCAATAGTAGACTCTTTGCAATCTACAGATCATTTACATACATTACTTACTGAAAAAAGCATCAGCCGTGGCCCCTCAATCAAAAAGGATGAAGCAGATTCATATTCAAACAATGCGGACGAAAATCCTCTAACTATTTACTTCATATCTGGTGTACTCATTGTACTTACACTTATTTTGCTCGGTTATATGTTCAATCAAAAGAATAAAGCAATTGAAGCACTTTTTCATCAACAGGAGCAAAATGAAGGAAAGAAAAAGGAATTAGAGCTACTAAATATGGATGCTGTGGCAAAGAATGAGGAGCTGGCCCGTATCAATAAATTAAAAGATCAGCTACTCTCCATGGTAGCACACGATATCAGATCTCCACTGAATGCCTTACAAAGCACATTAGCACTCACTCAGGATGAAACACTTACAAAAGATGAATTTAGAACACTTACACACGCATTGGAGTCTGATTTATTTAATCTTAGAGATATGCTGGACAATATGCTACTTTGGGCCAGGGAACAAGTAGTAGAAGTGAAGATAACAAAAGCATCATTTGATTTATACTTGCTAACAAAAAATATTTTTAAGCTATACGAGCATAGCTTCCAATCAAAAAACATCCAACTGCATAACTTTCTGCTACCAGGTTTGATGGTATATGCAGATCAGGAGGCAGTAGCTACGATTTTTAGAAATCTTTTGTCAAATGCCCTAAAATTTACCCCGGCTGATAAGAATATTTATATACAATATGTATCCTTATCTGGCAAAATTTATTTGTCCGTAAAGGATGAAGGAATTGGTATAGATGCAGACACTTTGCAAAAAATTAAATCTGGTGTACATTTTAGTAATAGAGGTACTAATAATGAAAAAGGGACTGGCATTGGTTTATTATTCTGTCAAGAATTAGCACAGCGTATGGATGAAAGTTTTGATATTTCCTCTGATCAACAATACGGCACTTCAGTTACCATATCCTTAAGCACAATTAATTCATAAGCATAAAAACCTTTTATTTGCTACTGAAAGCACATAAAAAACACCTTGCAAGCAAAGCATTTTTTTTCATTTATCTTTTATATAATATTCTTCCTGAATTGTGCTATTGCACAAAGTA
Organism: uncultured Parafilimonas sp.; assembly: GCA_937892395.1. Lineage (GTDB taxonomy): Bacteria > Bacteroidota > Bacteroidia > Chitinophagales > Chitinophagaceae > CALAGJ01. The sequence goes on along the minus strand of CALAGJ010000013.1, from coordinate 18,910 downwards.
CACAGGAGAATTTAAAGCAAGAATTAGCTGAATACAAACAAAATTATAGTGTACTTTCTGATGAAGAGAAAGCAAAATATCTATATGATTTTGGCTTTAAATACTTATCGATAAACCTTGATTCTTCCATACTATATAGCGACTCTGCCATCTTATTTGCCACCGCTTCAAGTGCAACCGAACTCCTGGCAAATACGCTTATTAATAAAGCTACAGCCAATATTTGGAGTGGTAAATATACAAGTGCTCAAAAAGATTTAGCTGAAGCCAATTTGATAGCAAAAGACAATAATTATTATCATGTTTTAGTAAGTGCCTATGGCATGTATTCCTATATGTTTCAATTAAATGAAATATGGGATCAGGCATGGATCTATAATATGAAAATGGATAATATAGTCAATACAACAAAAATTGATTTTCCTTACACCTATGGTGAAATTTTTGATAACTATGCGGTAATCTATTATGGGCTGGGTGAATACTCAAAGTCTAACGCTTATTTCGAAAAAGCCATTGCTACATACCAAAAAGATAGTTTCCTTGATTTACAGGCAAATTGCAAAATGGAGTATGCAGTAAGCCTTATAAAACAAAGTAAATTTGAAAAAGCCTATAAAAACATAGTTGAAGCAAATAAGTATTTTTCTGAACAGGATGAGCCCGTACAAATTTCAGATGTCAATGAGAAATTTGCTCAGTACTATATTGCCACAAATAAATATGATACAGCTTTAAATTATCTCAACAAATCATTACAGTTTTATATTGATAATGCATTGGATGTAGATGAGCATAGATGCAGACTTTTTATGGCGAAAGCCTATGCAGGATTAAAAAATTTCAGTGCAGCAAAATCAGAAGCATTATTGGTTAACGATTTTTTTAAAGAAAGAACAGAAAAACATTTCAGATTAGATGCCATAGAAATTTTGTGTGCAGCTGACAAGGTACTCGGGGTTTCTGATAATGCATTTCAGTATGTAGAAGAATACATGAAAGTACAGGCAGCATTAAATGAGCAGAAGAGTGAAATGCGTACCCGTGAATTGATTGCAGAATCTAACCTCATGGAATTACAACATCAAAATGATGCACAACGACAAAAACTGATCATATTAATTATATCCGCCTTATGTATTTTAATCTTTACAGGACTACTTTTTATTCAATATCGACAAAAAAATAAAGTTTTAGACCATATAAAATTATTACAAAAATCTGGGCAACAAAAGAATGCAGAATTAGAAAAAATTAATGGAGTAAAAGACAAATTGATATCTATGATTGCACATGATGTACGTTCTCCATTAGCATCAGTTCAAAATACGCTTTCTCTTACGCAAGACGAAACCTTAAGCCCCCAAGAGTTTAAAAGTTTGGGAAAAGTTTTAGAGGGGGAAATTCATCACCTCCGAGGCATGTTGGACAATTTATTGTTATGGGCCAGACAGCAGGTTACAGATATAAATATCAATAAAACATCTTTCAATTTAAATGAATTGATTAACGAAACACTTGCACTTTATGATAAAAATATAGCTCATAAAAAAGTAGTTATTCATAATGCCATAAACCCCGAAGTGTATCTTTTTTCCGACAGAGATATTATTCAAACGGTTTTTAGAAATATGTTGTCCAATGCAATAAAATTTACAAATCCGGAAAAAAGCATAGACATTCTTCTGCAAGAAGAAGATAAAAGATATCTGCTGATTATTAAAGATGATGGCATGGGTATCAGCCCGGATAACCTTTCAAAAATTATTAAAAAAGAATATTTGTCCACCAGAGGCACTAGCAATGAAAAAGGTACTGGTCTCGGTTTAATGTTTAGTAAAGAGCTATTAGAAAAACTTGGAGAAAATCTAATCATAGAATCTACTGTCAATATAGGAACGACGGTTTTCATTACTATTTCAAAATAAGCGTAGGCCATTACTCAGTATACATGCCTAATATTGCATCATGTCCAGATTGTTGAATCATATTGGTAGATACCTGCTCATGCTGAAAGGAATGTTTTCAAAACCTGAAAATTTGAAAATGTATTGGCGTGAATTTATGCATCAGTGTGCCGAAATTGGTGTTGGTTCTATGCCTATTGTAATTATCATATCACTATTTCTTGGAGCAGTTACCACTGTGCAAACTGCCTACCAGTTAGTAAGTCCATTGGTACCTCAGGCTACCATAGCACAAATTGTAAGAGATAGTGTTATACTCGAACTATCACCTACTGTGGTAAGTATTGTATTGGCAGGAGTTGTAGGAAGTAAAATTGCCAGTGAATTGGGCAATATGCGCATCAGTGAGCAAATAGATGCTTTAGAAATAATGGGTATAAACACAAGAAATTATCTCATTCTACCTAAAATTTTAGGAGCATTATTGGTTATACCTTGTCTTATTGTAATATCAGCGGTGTTGGCTATTTGGGGTGGTCGTATGGCAGGAAATGCATCCGGAATATTATCTTCAGAAATTTTTGACAATGGACTTCGCCAGGACCTTAATTTATACAATATCACATTTGCCATGTATAAGGCATACACATTTGCATTTATCATCAGCTCTGTGCCTGCATATTATGGATATCATGTAAAAGGAGGTGCCTTAGAAATTGGAAGAGCAAGTACAACTGCTGTTGTAGTAAGTTGCATCATGATCTTGTTTGCAGACTATGCTCTTGCAGCCATATTCCTGAATAATTAATGATAACAGTTTTTCTATATTTTTGAATATGGAAATATTTGAATCTGGGGAGCTTTTTGAGCAAATACAATTACAACAAATATTTGCTGACGGTAAAGCAATTGTTGATGCCATACCAAGAGAAAATTTGCAGCAAATAGTTGAAAGATTTATTGCTGAAAAAAGCAACCAAGACTTCAACCTAAAGGATTTTGTCAATGCTCATTTTGTGCTATCCGATGACACAAATATTTCTTCCTCCGGAAAAACAAGTGTAAGTGAGCATATCCATAACTTATGGCCAAAGCTCACCAGAGAAGATATAAAAGAACAAAGCATTTCTTCACTCATAGCATTGCCCAATAAATACATAGTGCCTGGTGGAAGATTTAGGGAAATTTACTATTGGGATAGCTACTTTACCATGTTAGGTTTATCACAAAGTGGACAGATTGATTTGATAGAAAACATGGTAAATAATTTTGCATTTCTTATACAGTCAATTGGCTATATACCAAATGGTAACAGAAAATATTATTATGGGAGAAGTCAGCCTCCATTCTTTGCATTCATGGTTGAGTTAGTTTGCCAAGCAAATCAAAATATTCATCCAAAAAAATATTTAGATACTGTTGAGCAAGAATATTGTTGGTGGATGAATGGGGCAGGAGTATTAAGCCAAGTAAACCATTGTAATGCACATGTGGTCATGATGCCATGTGGTATGATCCTAAATAGGTATTTTGATGACAACAACAGTCCAAGACCTGAATCATTCAAAGAGGATATTGATTTGGCATCAGAGGTCATCAATAAAAAAGAAATTTTTAAGCATATAAGGGCGGCCGCAGAAAGTGGTTGGGATTTTAGTAGTCGTTGGTTTGCAGACAATCATTCATTTAACTCCATTCAAACTACAGACATTATTCCTGTTGACTTAAATTGTTTGCTATATTATGTAGAAACCTTGCTATCAAAGTGGCACCAGCAATTAGGAAATACCGACTCCGCCCAGCAGTATCACTTAAAATCTATTCATCGCAAAAATGCAATTCAACGGTATTGTTGGCATGAGCAATCAGGTTTTTTTTATGACTACGATTTTAAAGCGCAATGCCAAAAAACCAACCAAACTCTTGCAGGCTGTTTTCCTTTATTTGTACAGCTGGCAAAAACCTATCAGGCAGAATCGGTAGCATCTGTTTTACACAAACATTTTTTAAAGGCAGGTGGCTTAGTTACCACATTGCAGCACACCGGTCAGCAGTGGGATGCGCCAAATGGATGGGCTCCACTTCAATGGATTGCTATTAAAGGTTTGATGAATTATGGTATGTATTCAATTGCTATTGAAATTGCCAAAAGGTGGTATAAACTCAATAAAAATGTTTTTAACCGTACCGGTAAAATGATGGAGAAATACAATGTAGAAAATCTTGACTTGGAGGGTGGTGGAGGTGAGTATCCAACACAGGATGGTTTTGGTTGGACAAATGGCGTATTTTTACAAATAGAACATCTATTAAAAAATAAAAAGTAATGAAAAATATTTTAACCTTATGCTATGTGGCCGTTTTTTTTGTATGCATTTCATGCAATGAAAACAAAGCAGAAGATAAATCAAAAAGACCCAGCCCGCCTGCATCTTCTGAAGTTACCCTTGCATCCGGGGCAAGTGTTAAAATTGACTATGGCCAGCCATCTTTAAAATCAAGAGTGGTTGGATTAAGCATAGAGCCTATGAACAATAAAATATGGAGAGCAGGGGCAAATGAGGCCACTACATTTGATATCAATAAGAATGTGCTGATTAATGGATCAGCATTAACCGCTGGTAAATATGCATTTTTTGTGTGGCAAAAAGATAGTATGGCTACGCTAATCTTTAATAAGGAGTGGGATACTTGGGGTGCTTTTGACTACGAAAAAAATAAATCAAAAGATGTTTTAAAAATTGATGTGCCAGTTTTAAAAGATAGCACATCAACTGAGAAGCTTATGTTTAATATTGACAGTACAGGTCTTACAACAGTCAATTGGGGTACCTGGAAAATTGCTTTTACTATCCAATAATTATTGTCTGCTATCGGAATATTTTTTTTGAAATCCACCTTCCTGCAAATGCACTTGCTGTGCCTACAACAGCACCTGCTAATGCATCAGAAGGATAGTGAGCACCCAAATACAATCTGCTATATCCCACAGTTGCAGCCCAGGTGTAAGCCGGCACTACTACATACCATTTTTTGTATTGTAAACTCAAGCTTGTAGCTGTTGCAAATGCAATGGTAGTATGACCCGATGGCATAGAAGCACCATCTTCTACTTTATAGGGACTGATGGTGCTATAGGTTTGATAAGGACGTGGCCGATCAAAAATCCATTTAAGTGATTGTGCAGACAAAGCTGCAATAAAGATACTGCTGCCCAATTCTACTGCTTTATACTGCTCTTCTTTATTCTTTCTGATTAATCCATTGATAAAAATCCCAGCGGTCATGCCTGCACTTATCGGATAGGCAGTATTGGTCAAAGACTTCATTACAAATGCATCAGGCATTACAGGATTAATACTTTCCAACACATTAATATCAAAATTTTGGCCATTGACTTTTATAAAACTTAAGGTGATAAAGATGGTTCCCAAGAAAATAATGATTTTTAATTTCATGATTGTAAAGAAAAGCATTGATGCTATTCAGCCATCAAACTAAAATAAAAAATAATTACACTTCGTGAAATGAATATGGCTCAAAAAAATTATACCCTATTTTCTGATAAATACAGGCGTTCCCTCGGGTATCATATTGTATAATTCCTCAATATCTTCACGCTTGAGGCTAATGCAGCCCAATGTCCAATTATAATATTTATCCACCATATAATCTTGTTTTGGAAGCGTGCCATGTATGCCAATGCCACCTCCAATTTTGGAATCATCAGGAATCAAACCACGGGTTTTTCTTTGTTCAAATTTCTCATAGCTCTCTTTATTTGGGTAGTCTAATAGCATAAACCTATCCCAGTAGTTATGGTATTTCTTATGTATAATTTTAAAACTTCCCTCCGGTGTGCGCCGGTCTCCCTGCATCATTTTATCGCCCTGATCATTATTGCCAAATACAACCGGGTATGTACAAAGCCAGCCATTGTTGTCATATACTAAAAGCTCATAATCACTTTTATCTATAACTATTGAATAGCCAGTTTCATAATATTGTTTACCTATGAATGATGTGCTAATGATATAGAATGAAGACAGCAGAAGGATGAACAAAGACTTATTTTTCAAAAGATAAAATTTTAAATATCCAAAGTATATTGCTTATACAAACAAAATGAAAAAGTAGTCCTGCTTCTATAATAGATTTGAGTATAAAAAACGTAGGCTCAGAAATAATATTATACGCTTTCAAAAAAAAACTGGAACTTGCTGCTAGTGCATAAAAAAAGGTACAGACATCTGTACCTTCTCTATAAATTTTTTGTTTTTTATTATCGAAATAAATCTTCTTCATTCTTTCTAAAATATACTTTATGCTCTAAGAACTCTTGAGTAGCAAGGATTGAAGCATTTGGCATTTTTTCATACGCCTTAGATATTTCTATTTGCTCTTTATTCTCTATTACTTCTTCTAAGCTATCCGTATGTGTAGCAAATTCATCCAACTTATTGTGCAATTCATCCTTGATGGCAATATTGATTTGGCTTGCTCTTTTGGCAATGATTGCAATGGACTGATACAAGTTTCCTGTTTGTTTCTTAATCTGTATCAGACTTTTTGTTTCTATTACATTCGTACTATTTGCTGCCAGTTGTCTGCGAAGCTTGCTCATTTTCTAATTTTTTAATATTGTTTTCGGAAATAACTCTAAACTCTTTTACGTCAGTTAAATATTTACTATCTGCAAAACGCAATTCAAAATCGGTACATTCTGTTATTACTGTTTCGTAGCGATTCATTTGTTTGTCGGTAACACTTTGTGCTGCAAGTCTGAAGTAAGATTTTATTTCTTCAAATTTATATATATCTCCACTTTCAGAATCGGGATAATTGTCGCATAACACAGCAAAAGCTGTTGCGGCGGCCTTAAAATATCCAATGTCATAGTAAAGCTGTGCACTCTTATATTCTTTCAATTCTAATTTAGCCCTGCTATCGTCTATGATTTGTGTGGCATCTTTTACCCTGCTACTTTCAGGATGAGTATTTATGAATGCCTGCATTAATGCAATTGCTTTGATAGTAGTTGTTTGATCTAAGTCTACTTTGGCAGATTGGCGGTAAAAAGACATACAGCGCATGTATTCACATTCTTCGGCTCTTGTACTATTTGGAAAATTTTCTGTAAAGGATTTGAAAAGATTTTCAGAATTAATAAAGTCTTTTAAGTAAAAAGCTGTGTAAGCATATTTGTAATAAATGTCTTCAAAGCGATTATCTCCTTTAAAGAGGGGCATTATTTCAGCATAAATTTGCTGAGCTTTTAAGTATTCTTTGGCCACATAGTATTTCTCAGCCATCTTGAGTTTGTACTCATTATCTTTACTCTTTAGCACTTTACCATATTTACTAGCGCAACTACCAGCAACTAAAGTGATTAGAATTAAAAAGTAATAAAGAAATTTTTGCATAAAGGTCGCAAAAATAATGGTTTTATGCTTAAAAAGATATGACTTCTTAGCTTAATATCATCAGATTTGTTAAGATTTACTACTGAATATTTATACAAATCGATTTTTAAAGAAAAGGCAGGATTCTTGAATATTGTTGTTTAAATATAATTTTGAACCTTATGTATCACAAAATGAAATTGATATTTGCATCAATAGTTTTCATTGTAGTTAGCAATTTATCTTATGCAGCCACAGACACCACTGCCACACGTATCTTGAATGATTTGCAAAAAAAATTTAGCGCAGCTAAGGGAATTCAAGCTGCTTTTACACTCAATCAAAAAGATAAGAACGGTAAAACTACTGGTATTCAAAAAGGGAATGTTGCCATAAAAGGAAATAAATATTATGTAAGGGCAGGGAGCTATGAGGTATTTTGCAATGGCACTAAAGTATATCATTTTGACGGCGGACCCGAAGTATTGTCTAATAAAATTACAGATGCCATTGAAGAGCCATTTTCTCCAAAAAATATAATATCCGGGCAATTTTTAAAAGATTTTAGTGGTGCTGTTACCAGCAATACTGCCACTCAATATATCCTACAACTCACTCCAAATGACAAAAGAAAAAGTATAAAATTTGCTACAATCACCATCGACAAAAAGAAAAACATCATTTCAAAAGCAGTGCTTACAGATAAAGCTGGAAACGCAACGGAAGTAATTATTTCAGGAGTAAATACAAATGTGGAAATTGCAGATTCAGTTTTTGAATTTGATTTAAAAAAACATCCGGGTGTAAGAGAGGTGCTGCAATAAACAGACAACGTAAATAGCCATCTAAATAAATGAATAAAGCCCCATAAACTATGGGGCTTATATTTTTTTCTATCGGATTATTAAAGATGCATTTTTTCTTTCTTGCCCATTAATTCATCTACTGTTTCTCTGTACATTTCATCAGGCACACAGCAATCTACCGGGCATACCGCAGCACATTGTGGTTCTTCATGAAAGCCTTGACATTCTGTACATTTATTTGGTGTTATATAATAGGTGTCGTTACTTATAGGTGCATGTTTAGCACCACTTTCCACTACTGTTCCATCCATCAATGTAAAAGATCCTTTAACTGTAGTGCCGTCCGACATAGCCCATTCTACACCACCTTCATAGATTGCATTATTAGGACATTCGGGCTCACAAGCACCGCAGTTTATACATTCATCTGTGATTTTAATTGCCATTATTCTTGTATTTAAAATATGTTTGCGCCGTAAAAATAGGGATTCATAATGTATATGCAACACCGCATCCAAGCTTTGGTTCAATTAGGTAATTGGATTCTTCATGAAAACAATGCTTTAGAACCCATTATAACCAAGGCAGGCATAGAAAACCCTTGGTTTACAGAAGAATTTTGCAAGAAATCTCTACAAAATATTGCTATACATTTTCTGCAAGAAAATAAGTTAAAAAGTTGGTGTAAAAGCTATAATCTACAGGAGCCAAAAGCCATTAAAAATATTGGTATTGTAATGGCAGGCAATATTCCTGCGGTGGGTTTTTATGATTGGATGTGCGTATTTCTCAGTGGGCATTCGGCAGTTGTAAAAACTTCTTCAAAAGATGCCATTTTAATAAAGGCATTAGTGCAGGAATTGCAAAAATTTTATCCGGGAAATCATACCGCATTTAAAGAACAAATAAGTGGATGTGATGCTTATATAGCCACCGGAAGTAATAATAGCAGCAGATATTTTGAATATTATTTTGGAAAATATCCTTCAATTATTAGAAAAAACAGAAGCTCTGTTGCTGTGCTTGACGGATCTGAAACAGAAGCAGAGCTTAATTTACTGGCTGATGATATGCTTTCGTATTTTGGTTTAGGATGTAGAAATATAACCCAACTTTTTGTACCTCAAGCCTACAACTTCGAGCCACTCATAAAGGCATTAAAAAAGTACAATTATTTGGCTTATAATCATAGATATAAAAATAATTATGACTATCAACTCGCATTGATTATCCTAAACAATCAATATTTTATGAGTACAGAAGCGATACTTCTCACTGAAAAGGATAGCATTTTTGCTCCGGTTAGTCAAGCACATTATTCATTTTATTCAGATATTAATATACTATCGGATGCCTTATATAAAAATGAAAATATTCAATGCATTTGCGGCAAGCACTTTATTCCTTTTGGCAAGGCTCAGGAGCCGCAACTACAGGATTATGCAGATGGTGTAGATGTAATGCATTGGCTTTCTAATCTACAGTAGAGCAACTATTATTTTATAGTTCCTTATGGAAATAAATATTATCTGCTTGCGCAGTACAGGTTATTACTAAATCATTGATACAAACATGTGCTGGTAAATTTGCACAATAAAAAACAGCATCTGCCACATCCGCAGCCACCAAAGGTTGATAGCCTTTATATACTTGCTCTGCCTTTGCATCATCTCCCTTATACCTCACTAAAGAAAACTCGGTACCTGCCACAGCACCCGGATGAATAGCGGTAACCTTAATGCCATATTGCAATAAATCAATACGCTGCGCCTTAGTGATGGCATCCACTGCATGCTTAGTAGCACAGTACATATTGCCATCTTTATAAACGGCTTTTGCCGCTGTAGAGCCAATATTGATGATATGCCCTTTTTTATTCTTGATAAATAATGGCAGAATAAATTTTGATACATAAACAAGCCCTTTCAAATTGGTATCAATCATCTGATCCCAATCATCTAAAAAAGCATTTTCAAAACTATCTCTACCAATCGCAAGACCAGCATTGTTTACCAAGATCGAAATATTTTTCCAAGCCTCCGGCAAAGAATTTATTGCATTTTCTGTGGCCACTCTATCGCTTACATCAAAACAGATGGGTAAAATTTCAATAGGATATTTTTCGGCTAATGCCTTTGCCACCTCTATTAGTTTATCCTTTCTTCTACCAGTTATAATACAATGCCAACCCGCTGCTGCAAAGGTTTCTGCTATGGCTTTACCGAATCCGGTGGTGGCACCTGTTATGAAAATTATTTTACTCATTTTAATGATATCTATATAAAAGTTGTAAAAATACAGTTACCATACATGCACACTCTATCTGATCAAAAATTGAAATTTAAAATTTTGTGAGCATAGCTAAAAAAAATAATCTGATAACAATCTACGCATCAATATATTGGTACATTATGTTTCTTTGTATGGATAAAAGCTAAAAAATTTATGGCAAACTTGAGTGTGAATATTAATAAAATTGCTACACTGCGCAATAGTAGAGGTGGAAATAATCCAAATGTATTGCAAGCTGCTATTGATGTTCAATATTTTGGAGCAGATGGTGTTACGGTGCATCCACGACCCGATGAAAGGCATATACGATATGCCGATGTGAGGGCAATTAAAAATTTTATTACCACTGAGTTTAACATTGAAGGAAATTGTAAGGAAAGCAGTTTTGTTGATTTGGTATTAGAAACAAAACCGCATCAGGTTACATTAGTGCCGGACGATCTGGGCCAATTGACCAGCGATCATGGATGGGATACCATCCAACATGCACCATACCTCAGTCAAATGATTGCATTATTCAAAAGCGAAGGCATACGGGTCTCAATTTTTGTAGATCCGGTTGTGGATATGATTTCTGCAGCAGCAGATACAGGAACAGATCGGATAGAATTATATACCGAGTCATACGCCAGTCATTATGCATTGGATAAAGAAAAAGCCATTAAACCATACATGGAGGCGGCTTTGCAAGCACAGCAATTAGGAATTGGCATCAATGCGGGCCATGATTTAAGTTTAGAAAATTTAGGCTATTTTTATCGTTCCATACCCTGGATAGATGAAGTAAGCATTGGACATGCCCTCATATGTGATGCCCTTTACTTGGGTTTGCACAATGCTGTTCAGATGTATAAGCGTGAATTGGTTTGATAATAGTGTCACGGTTTGTTTCTGTTTAAATATTTTGATACATTTATAGGAATAGGACCATGCAGCTTATATATCCATCTTTTAGTAAAGCTGTCAATGAAAATATTTTCTTGCAAAGATTTCACTCGTAAATAGTCTCCGCTTTGGTAGCCATCCGAAAATTTGAAATCTTTTTCAAACTGATATCCTTACTTTTGCAGCCTTTTCATTGTATTTACATTGTCCGAACCGCCCCGTAAGGCGGCGGCGAACGGCATGTGGATTTTAAATTATTTTAACACATGAAGTTATCGCAGTTTAATTTTGATTTCCCACTAAATCTTATTGCCCAAAACCCTACCAAAAGGAGAGAAGACAGTCGCCTTCTAGTGGTGGATCGCAAAACCGGTGTAATGGAACACCGCGTTTTTCATGAAGTAATGGATTATTTTGATGACAAGGATGTATTTGTTTTGAATAATACAAAAGTATTTCCTGCACGTATGTATGGAAGGAAGGAAAAAACAGGTGCAAAAATTGAAGTTTTTCTCTTGCGTGAATTAAATAAGCCGAATCGTTTGTGGGACGTCATTGTTGATCCCGCAAGAAAAATAAGAGTTGGTAATAAATTATATTTTGGAGATAAAGATGAACTGGTAGCTGAAGTAATTGATAACACCACCAGTAGAGGTCGTACGATCCGTTTTTTGTGGGATGAAGATGAAGATAGTTTTCGTGAAATGCTGGCATTTTTGGGTGAAACACCATTGCCTAAGTATATCAAAAGAAAGCCTGATGATGAGGATAGGGAGCGCTACCAAACGGTATATGCAAAGCACGAAGGAGCTGTGGCAGCGCCTACTGCAGGTTTTCATTTCAGCAGAGAACTTATAAAGCGTTGTGAAATTAAAGGTATTCGCTTTGCTGAGCTTACACTTCATACTGGGCTCGGCACTTTTAGACCAATAGAAGTAGAAGATTTGAGTAAACATAAAATGGATGCAGAGTACTACAAAATTGATGAAGAATGTTGCAAAATAGTAAACAAAGCTAGAGAGAAAAATCATAGAATATGCTCCATTGGCACCACTACAATGCGTGCTATGGAAACGAGTTTTACTGCACAAAGATTTTTAAAGCCTAGTGAAGGGTGGACAAATATTTTTATTCATCCTCCTTATAATTTTAATATTGCAGATAGCCTTATCACAAATTTTCATTTGCCAAAAACAAGTCTATACATTATGACCTGTGCTTTTGCGGGCTATGACCTTACACAAGAAATATATGCTGTGGCAATGAAAAATAAATATCGCTTCTTTAATTATGGTGATGCATTATTAGTAATCTAAAAAATAAAATTTCTTTTCAATAGCCGTTCAATTTGGACGGCTTTTTTTATACTTGTCAAACATTTTATACTAATAACTATACATTATTGCGAACTGCTAAAACAAGTTGCTAAAATTATTTTGGCTAAAACGGCAGAGTATCAAAACATGCATGTACCACCCAATCATATTTGGTATAAAAAAATTAAAGATCTGTTATAAGATCAGTGTTTCTAAAAATGAGTTTCCCTTATCTTGCTGCACATATTATGAATCATCAACCGCAGTTAAATAGAAGCCTCGGCCTTACAGCTGTAATAGTATTAGTTGTTGGAAATATTGTGGGCAGTGGAGTGTATAAAAAAGTAGCCCCAATGGCTGCAGAACTGCACAGCAGTGGCTGGGTATTGGTATCTTGGATTATAGCTGGAATTGTGAGCCTGCTGGGAGCATTTTGCTATGCAGAAGTCTCCGGATTGCTGGCAGATACAGGCGGTGAATATGCATATTATAAAAAAATATATAATAAGTTCTTTGCTTATATGTTTGGCTGGTCTTGTTTTGCCGTCATACAAAGTGCTTCAATTGCATCCTTAGCCTATGTAAGTGCGGAATCCTTTCACAGTCTTATACCTTACGGTCCATTGGGAGAAGGGTGGGAGCAAATTAATATTGGCGGTATTATTTATCCCTTTGCAGATTTACACATTAAATTATTTGCGGTAGCACAAATTATTTTGCTGACTTGGCTCAATACGAAGGGGCTTAAGTCTGGCACAGGGTTTAGTACTGCATTAATGATACTCATTTTTACGGGCATATTATTTATCGTCATATTTGGATTAAGCAGCAATTCATCTGATATAAGCAGGGTTGTAAGTATGGAAACCAGCAATGGATCATTAGTAAGTTTTAGTGCCGTATTTACGGCTATGCTTGCGGCTTTCTGGGCTTATCAAGGCTGGGCTACTACCTGTATGCTGGGTGGCGAAATAAAAAATGTACATCGTACTTTACCCATTGGAATTACCACTGGCGTACTCGTTGTTATTACAATTTATCTGTTGGTAAATTCTACCTATCTATCCTTGCTTTCAGTGGATGAATTGGAAGCAATAAAGCTATCCGGTAATCGAATTGCTGCCATAGAAGCAGTAAAAGTTTTTGGTGGTAATACCGGAGCTATACTTATTTCAATTCTCATTTTCATTACTGCATTAGGATGTACAAATGCAACTATTTTAACCACCTGTAGATCTTACTATGCAATGGCAAAAGAGGGTTTGTTTTTCAAACCAGTAAGCAAACTCAATAAATCATCCGTACCGGGTAATTCATTGTTGTATCAATGTGTGTGGAGTTGCCTATTGGTATTCTCCGGCAGTTTTGATCAGTTGACAGATATGGTCATATTTGCCATATTTATATTTTATGGAGCTACAGCATTGGGGGTAATTATGCTACGCAAAAAAATGCCTGATGCTCATCGTCCATTTAAAGTTTGGGGTTATCCCGTTGTGCCGATATTATTTGTAATATTCTGTATCAGCTTATTCATCAACACTATTTATACCAGACCTCGAGAAGCCATGCTGGGCATAAGCTTAATGCTGGCAGGTGTTCCATTATTTTATTATTTCAATAAGAAACATAAACACCAAGTAGATTGATTTTCGCCTTCGGCTAATGAGTACGCAGTAGGTATCATTTTTTTTGTTTACTATTATTTTTATCTACTATAATGTAAACCAACTTTCATTTTTAAAGCCCACATATATGCCATCCTCTTTTTTTTCTACAGGATAGGTTTGTAGAAAATATCCTTCACCACTTGTATTAAAACCAGATTTTACATGAAAACTATATCTATGTAATGGACATACAATACAACCATTTGCCATTATTTTTCCATCTGCTAATATTCCACCTGCATGTGGACATTTATGTGCAAATGCATATAGAACGCCTTTGTGCAGCGCAAGTGAAATCTTTTTACTATTTGCTTCTATGATGCAAATACCCTTTTCATTCCACTGCAATTCTTTTTCTGAAATTACTACACGTATCCATTTTAATTGTTTTTCCGGCATTTAAAAAAAATGCGATTTGTAAGGATATCTAATGGTATACAGCTGTTGTACCCGCTCCAGTATTTGAGATCGTAGTCCATCAATATTTAGTCTTTCTGTGGCAGACACAAAAACTGCATTGCCCTCTGTATTCCATTCCCATTTTTCATAGAGCTCTTTTTTTAAGTCTGCTTTTACTTCCTCATCTAACCAATCATCAAATGTATTTTGTTCATACAAATCCATTTTATTAAAAATAGTGAGAATGGGTTTGTCAAATGCTTTTAAGTCCTGAAGTGTTTTATTGACAACACCTATTTGTTCTTCGTGCTGAGGGTGAGATATATCTACTACATGCAAAAGGATATCAGCTTCCCGCACTTCATCTAAAGTACTTTTAAAACTCTCTACTAAGTGATGTGGTAGTTTTCTAATGAAACCCACCGTATCACTCAGTAAAAAAGGAGTTTGTTCATACACTACTTTGCGAGTAGTAGTATCCAATGTGGCAAATAATTTATTTTCTGCAAACACTTCACTTTTACTCAGCAGGTTCATAATGGTGCTCTTACCCACATTCGTATAGCCAACCAATGCCACCCTTATAAATTCGCCCCTGTCTTTTCTTTGTGTAAATGATTGCTTATCTATTTCAGACAATCTTTTGCGCAGCAATGAAATTTTATCCCTTACAATTCTACGGTCTGTTTCTATTTCAGTTTCTCCTGGGCCACGTGTACCTATGCCACCACCTAATCTTTCCAAGTGCTTCCACATACCCCTTAGTCTTGGCAAAATGTATTGATATTGAGCAAGCTCTACCTGTGCTTTTGCCTGAGCTGTTTTGGCCCTTGCGGCAAATATGTCCAAGATAAGATCGCTGCGGTCAATGGTTTTTATATTCAGTGCTTTTTCAATATTATTGATTTGAGCACCCGTAAGTTCATCATCAAAAATAATTACATCAGCACCTTTTGATTGTATATAAGCATGTATTTCTTCCAGCTTTCCCTTGCCTACAAACGTGCGGCTATCTGGGTGCGAAAGTTTTTGTACATAGCGTTTCACTGTTTCTGCCTGTGCTGTTTCGGCTAAAAACTGCAACTCATCTAAAAACTCTGTTACCTGTATTTCAGTTTGATTTTTTTGTATAACACCTACAAGAATTGCTTTTTCAGCTATGGCAATTTTTTTTTCTTTATTGATCAATACCTCTGTTTTAAATATGATTAATGAGCGGCCTGCTGCTCCAGCGCTTTGTCAAATTTTTTCAATTCATCTATAGTGTAGTTTCTTAAAAATGAAGCCGAGCCACCCGGTAGTTCAATAGAGCCCGCACCCAATGATACACCCAAATCTATAACACGAGAAAAATCGCCTAACTTGCCACCGGCTGCTGTTTGGTAATACACTCCATTACCATTTTTTACATGGTAGCTTTTCATAGCGTTTGATATCGTGTACATATCTCCACCGGGCTGCCATCTGTCTGCATTATCTGCATCTTTATCTCTTAGTCCATTGTTGCCCATTACAGCTTGTGGTCCAAGTGATTTTATAAAATAATCCATAATGCCAATAGCTTTTTGTGCATCATCAGATACATCATTAGCATTGCGTATAGCGGCAAATGGATTAAATGCCATACTCACTCTTGTCTGCTTCCAAGATCGCATAGCAGTGATTGATTTTTTTATGGATGCTTCATCCTGTTCTATAGTGTAGCCAGCAGATAGATAGTTGATTGTGTTTTGCTTTGTCTTGCCTTTTGAGCCTGCCTTACGCATAAACGATTCAGCAAATACAACTCCAGTGCCTCCATTTACTACCTCTGCTATTTCAGGCACCGTATCATACAATGCAGCAAGTTGTGTTTGTAAAGATTCAAAAGCCACTTGATAGGAGTCCTTCCAAAAGCAAGGCACTTTTGTATCAGCAGGATTATCACTTTGGTAATCATTGGAGGGCTCAATATCAAAAGAGCCTACTTTTTTCTTGAGCCACTCTGGCGAAAAAACACCACAATGTACCCTGAGTTTTATTTTTAAATTCAAACCCGGATTTTCCGCATTCATTCTTTTAGCAAAAGCAATGGCTTGGTCTATTTCGTTGGGATGATTTATTGTTGTTCCATTATCCGGTTGCAAATCTCTCCACGACACCTTTAGTACTATACCATTTACTATACTCAATACTTTTATATCTGGGTTTATAGTATCTACATAATCAAAACTTCTTGCTATCAGGCCAGCCATTTGTGGTTTAAGTTTTGAGGCGTACGCAATAGTATCTGTTGATGTATGCAGATTTCCCTTTTCATTGTCAGGGGTGTTTGATGCTTGTGGGGTTATACAGGCACTCATCATTAGACATACCGCCAGTACCATTTCATTTATCATACTTACAAAAATTGAATATTTTTTTATTTGAAATACAAATATAGCAGAGCAAATAACAAACCAATTTTATTTATTCCCCATCCTTCCACTGCCACAAATACAGGGATGCATAGCTTCTGTATGGTGCCCATTTTTTTGAAATCTTGAGAATGGTTTCATTTCGTTTTTTCTTATCCGTTGTTTTTATTTTATATAGTTTGATCATGGCTTGTTGCAGCCCCCAGTCATCAATAGCAAAAATGTCAAGCCTGCCAAGGCTAAACATCAGCAGCATTTCCACCGTCCATTTACCCACACCTTTTATTTGTGTAAGCAGCTGTATAATTTCAGCATCATCCATCCCGATTAATTTTTTGTCTGTTATTTGGTGTTCTATGCAAAATGCAGCCACATTGTGCACATAGTTTGCCTTTGCATTGGACAAGCCCACAGTGCGCAAAGCTTCAATAGGAATACTCAATACCTTTTTGGGCGATGGATTTTTGCTGCCACAAAGTTGTAAGAATCTTTCATAAATAATGGATGCCACTTTGGTATTCAACTGCTGACTCATAATAGCAGACATCAATCTGAGTGCAATATGCTTATGCAACACAAGTTGCTCATGCACCGGTGCATCAATGATACTTGCCAGTACCTTATCTTTTTTTAGATGTGATAAATATTCCATTATTGAATTAATAATTTTTTAAATGCCGCCTCACTTCCACTAAATACATTGAAGTCCACAGATTCTTTTATGCCATCTACTTTTCCCTTGTCATTGTGCTGCCAAAACACCCAGTCATCCTTTACATCCGGCATGCGCTGTTCATAATAATGAGCCACCCATAGTGGATTATCATCATAAAATCCCGACAGGTATCGATTATAAAAGTCTGCATTCGAATAAATGATAGGGTGGCAACCACAAACTTTCGATACCTCTGCCAGCCATTTATCCAATTCTTTGCGTACAGATTCGGCACTATGTCCATTAAGGCTTTCAATGTCAAGCACAGGAGGTAAATCCCCTTTTTGAAAACTCACTTTTTCCAAAAAATGTTGAGCCTGTCTTTTACCATCCTTGCCTGCAACAAAAAAATGATAAGCCCCCCTTCTTATATTTTCCTCCTTGGCCTGCTTCCAGTTTCTGCTAAATTGTTTGTCAGTAAGCGTATAGCCTTCTGTTGCTTTTATAAAAACATAATCAATTTGAATATCCTTTTCCTTCATGGCTTTTACAGATGGCCACCATATACTGCCCTGGTGTTTGCTTACATCTATACCATGCAGTGCATAGCCTACGGGCATATCTATTCCAAAACCCGGATAGTGTACAAACTTTATGATATGCTGCTGCCACAACTGCCAACCGATATACAGACCCAATATCAAAACAGTGGACAGTACAATCCAGTAAATTTTACGCGTTTTCTTTATAGTCTTTTTTCGGGCCATTCGGTTATAGTAATTTTTGAGATGCGTACTAAAAACACTGCCAATGCTTATGTATTCGATACAAAAATATACCCCCACTATTCAATCACAAATTTATATCAGTGGGCCCATCCTAATAGTCCAAAATTTCATTCCCATTTTTAAGTTTATTGTAAATTCTTTCATTCATATAGTTCAAAAAAATTAGTGGGTATTTTTAATTTTTCGCCCTACGGGCAATGATTACGCACGGCCCATCATTGCGAGTGAAACGAAGCAAAAAAATCATTAAAACCACATACAAAACATCATCAAAAAAAAATCGGTGGATGCTGGCACCCACCGATAAAGCCCGACCCGCAGGTGTACGGCAAAAAAAACTTATACTCATCATTTCAAAAATTTAATTCATCGAAACATGATGCTGAAGTACTCA
>CALAGJ010000012.1 GCA_937892395.1 uncultured Parafilimonas sp. | reverse complement strand
TATAGCATGATTGGCCCATTTATTTTAGCTACCGTCTATTGGCCTTTAAAATGGCACATTTTTTCTTATTCTTGCACTTTTAAAATTGGTTTTTAGACAGACTGACGTTAGTTACAACCTAACCGACACAGTCTTCATAATAGACACAGCCAGAAAACTTCACAATTGAATCAATCTTAAATTTCCCACAAGCCAGATATAATTCATATTTTTGCCAAAATTTGTCAAGTCTTAAATTTACAAATGAAAAGTATTGGTGAAATAATAAGGCAACTTAGAGAAGAAAAAAAGCAATTGCTCCGTGAAGTTGCAGCTGGAATTGGAATGGACCAAGCATTATTGAGTAAGATTGAACGAGGTGAAAGATTGCCAAGCAAAGAACAGGTGCTAAAACTTGCAAAACATTTTAAAGCAGAGAAGAACGAATTAGTCGTTGCTTGGTTAAGTGACAGACTTGTAAATGAATTGGCTGACGAAGATTTAGCAAAAGAAGCATTAAAAATTGCAGAACAAAAAATTGATAAGAAAAAGACAAAGTAAATATGGCAACAAACATAGAAAATAATATTTCAGAAAACTCCCTTTTTGAGAACGGAGCTATTTGGCTACGTGCAGACTTTCATTTACACACTATCAAAGACAAGGAGTTTTCATATACTAGGAATCCTAATGACTTTTTCAATCAATACATTAAAAGACTACAAGAAGAAAAAATAAATATCGGTGTTGTTACAAACCACAACAAGTTTGATAAAGACGAATATTCTAACCTAAGAAAAAAAGCAGCAAAAGAAAACATCTGGATTCTTCCAGGTGTAGAACTTTCTGTAAACGATGGTTCAAATGGGATTCATTGCCTGATTGTTTTTGATAATGAGCAATGGCTAACAAATGGCGACGATTTTATCAATCAGTTTCTGACTTCTGCTTTTGAGGGAATTGCAAATAGGGAAAACGAAAACACTAGGTGCAATTACAACTTAACTCAAACTCTTACGAAACTAAATGAGCATCGTATTAACGGAAGAAACTCTTTTGTTATTATGGCTCATGTTGAGCAAAACAGCGGTTTTCTTAATGAACTTGATGGAGGAAGAATCGGACAATTTGCCGACAATGAAAATTTTAGAAGTTTTGTTTTAGGTTTTCAGAAATTTAGAACCTATGACCAGCTTCCCAATCTTAAAAATTGGTTTGGCAACTTGTTGCCAGCTTTTGTTGAAGGCTCTGATTGTAAAAGTATAGAAGATGTAGGGAAGGCACACAAACAAAATGGCACAGACAAAAAAACGTTCCTGAAAATTGGAGCTTTTAACTTTGACGCTTTGATGTATGCCTTGCTTGATGCTGACAACAGATTATCCGAAGAACTTCCGATAATTGAAAAGGCGTACTTAAAATCAATCACTTTTACGACAGGAAGATGGAAGAACAGAAAAATATCTTTCAATGCAGGGATGAACAATTTCATCGGGATACGAGGAAGCGGAAAATCCACTTTACTTGAAACAGTTCGTTACGCACTGGATATCCCTCTCGGAAATAATTCACATGAACCAAAATATAAAGAGCGGCTTGTTCAAAATTTTTTGGGTAGCGGTGGGAAGATGGAAGTTAAAATGATTGACAGAAATGGAAGGACATACATCTCTGAAAGAATCTACGGTGAATCTCCTACTCTTTTTGAGTTAGCAAACAACGGAGAAAAAGAATTGCAATACAGCTTAAAACCCAATGCAATTATCAATAAGCCCCTCTACTATGGGCAAAAGGATTTATCAGATATTGGAGGAGAAACATCCACAGAGGATTTAATTCATAAACTGATGGGTGAAAAACTTAACTCAATTAAACAGGAAACAGAAGAACAGTCTTCCAAAATAATAAACCTAATTGCAGACTTGCGTAAAGTTGACAAGCAACTTGGGCAAAAAGAAGAAATTGAAGCAAGGAAAGCTGCTATTGAAAAAGACATGAAGATTTTCAAAGAGTTAGAGATTGACAAAAAATTAAACAAGCAAATTGAGTTTAATAAAGATAGCAACAGGCTTGAATCTCTTATAGATTTTGAAAATAGGGTGATTACCGAAGTTGAAACTGTTTTCAAGGAGTATAGCAGCTTATTTGCAAGTCAGACTACTTACGAATCAAAAGAAAATTCAGAGTTATTCAAACAGGCATACGAATCATTTGCAAAGTTTCAGCAGACATTTCTTTCTCTTGCAGACATTGTCAAAAAACTTCAAGCCGAAAAGGGAAATCTTGAAAATTTGAAAAAGTTGTTTTCAGAAAAATATGAGGAATTAAAAGAAGAGTTTTCAGAAATAAAGAGAAATATCAATCTTCCCAACATTGAGGCTGACACTTATGTAAAACTATCTAAGGATTTTGATTTACAAATTGCCAAACTAAACGAGATTAAAAAATTAGGAGAAAGAAAAGCTACATTAAGGAAAAATCTAAGTGCGGCTCTTACTCAATTGCGTACCCTTTGGCATAAAGAGTTTCAGTTAGTTCAAGAAGAAATTGAAAAACTGAATAACGACCAATCCGCTATAAAAATTGAGATTGAGTTTAAAGGAAATAAAGAACGGTTTAAGGAGTTTTTAAAAAATTATGTGAGGGGCAGTGGGCTTAGAGATGCATTGATAGGTGATATTGCCGATAACTATCCAGACCTAATTGAGATATATAATGATTTTGGAGTAGAAGGAAGTCAAATTAATACACTTTGTTCCGGAGGTAACAATCTTCAAAACTTCAAATCAAAGTTTGCTGAAAATATTAATGAGTTTCTAACTTATCGTATTCCTGACAAGTTTACAATTTATTACAAAGAGAGACCACTACAGGAACATTCATTAGGGCAAAGGGCATCAGCACTTATCATTTTCATCCTTACACTTAAAGAAAATGATTTGATAATTATTGACCAGCCGGAAGATGATTTGGATAACCAAACCATTTATCTTGATGTTATTTCAGAATTAAAGAAATTAAAAAGTCAAACACAATTCATCTTCGCCACTCACAATCCGAACATTCCTGTTTTAGGTGATTGCGAACAACTTATTAGTTGCAACTATAACAACAATTTGATTGATACCAAAGTCGGAAGCATTGACAACAAAGAAATTCAACAAAACATAGTTGACATTATGGAAGGTGGAGACGAAGCATTTAAACAAAGAAAAATGATTTACGAATTATGGAAGCATTAGAGTTACTTGAACTAGTTCAAAAAGGAGAAAGCAGCACTGTTCAGTTTAAAGAAAGACTTGAAGATGCTCATAAACTTAGCCAGGAATTAGTGGCGTTTTCGAACACAAGAGGAGGAGCGATTGTCATTGGTATAAATGACAAAACTGGCGCCATTAATGGGCTATCCTTTGATGAAATAAGGGAATCTAACAACATTATAGTGGGTTCATCGACAAATAATGTTAAGCCTGCAATTATTGTTCGTTCGGAAACTGTAGTTGTCAATAGTAATAATTTAGTTCTTTTATATATTGACGAAGGGTTAAGTAAACCATATAAAGATAAGAACGGGGCTATTTGGGTCAAAAATGGTTCAGACAAAAGAAGAGTTACATCAAATGAAGAAATTGCCAGATTATTACAAGACAGTAAAGTACTATTTGCCGATGAAATGCCAATTCAAGGTGCTACATCTAACGATATTGAACTAGGATATTACAAAACTATTTTCAATAAAAGATTTACGCCCAGAGGAATTACTTATGAAACATCAGGCTTGGATTTACCAACATCTTTGCAAAATCAGCAATTGTATAAGGATGGAAAATTAACCCTAACAGGGTTGCTTGTATTTTGTAACAATAGGCATAGTTTCAGGCCGCAGTTTTCAGTGCAGTGTTTCTCAGTTAATGCAACTAATTTATTGGGAAGTAAATTTAATGACAATGAACCTGCCTTTGAGGGAAATTTGGAACAAGTATATTTTCAAACTTTAAATTTCATTGATAAGAATATGAAAAAAATTCCATCAGGCGAATCCTTTAACAGTGAATTGAAGTGGGAAATTCCAAAAGAGGTTTTTGAAGAGATTTTAGTAAATTCATTAGTCCATAGAGACTACTTTATCAACACGACTATTAAAGTATTCATGTTTTCAGATCGAATTGAAGTAATTAGTCCCGGAAAGCTTCCTAATTCTCAAACAGAACAAACTATTGTTAGCGGAGTGTCTATACCAAGAAATCCTGTATTACAATCTTTAGCACAATATGTACTTCCATATAAAGGGGCAGGGACAGGGTTAATGAGGGCAGTTGGAATTTATCCAGACATCAACTTTATTAATGACCAGGAAAAAGAAAGATTGATAGTTATAATTAAAAGACCCTGAAACGAAGGCTATACCGCCAACATTTAGACCTATAGCCGAAAGCCCCCTGCAATAAGCCTTTTTACATCCATAAAGACATATTAAATTAAACGAACTGGGGGCCTTGGCTATACGTTGTTCCACAACGCCGGGGCATGCAGGATGGTAGGTACAGAAGCAGGTAAGACAAGACCAGTAGTAATAGTGCAAACTGACTTACTTAATGACACACACTTATCTACAATAGTTTGTCCGATAACAATCAATGTAAAACCAGAAGCAGAAATTTTAAGGGTGCATTTAAAACAAGGACAGTTGACAAAACTTAGTGATATTCTTGTTGACCAACCAAGAGCAATAGACTATAAACGGTTTATTAAGAAACTTGGAAAATTGACGACAGAGCAAAGAAGGAAACTAAGGGAGAACTTAAAAATTGTATTTGACTTATAAGTAGCTCCGGTAATATTTATCCAAAAAACCGAAAGCCATGTAAATAGTGCTTCCAGCATCCTTAGAATTGTATGCATTACCATTATCCTTATAAAAAAATCACCATGACACACCGCAACACAAAGCAATTCAGTAATCAACAATTTGTATGATTAAGTTGCTTCGTTTCACTCGCAATCATATACTGCATAATCATTACCCGAAGGGTATACAATAAAAAACCAAATAGTCTCGCAGTTATCAACCAAATTTTTAACTGCATTAGCTTATGCTACAACTCAATCCAGAATGGGTCGTAGCCATTTGGTGGCTTCCTCTATAGACATACCCTTTCTGCCTGCATAATCAGTAAGTTGATCTGCATTTATTTTTCCCACACCAAAGTATTTTGATTGGGGATGTGCTATATACCAACCACATACACTGGATGCCGGATACATGGCCAGCGACTCCGTTAGCTCAATGCCGGTAGCGGCACTGCCACCCAAGAGATGGAATAATTTATTTTTTTCAGTATGATCCGGACAAGCGGGGTAGCCGGGTGCGGGTCGTATGCCGGAATAAGCTTCTTTGATGAGTGCTTCATTGGTTAGGCTCTCCTCTGCAGCATAGCCCCAAAATTCTCTTCGGGTGCGCTCATGCAGTAGTTCTGCAAATGCTTCTGCCAGTCGATCAGCCAGGGCCTGTAGCATGATCTTATTGTAATCATCATGTGCAGCATCAAACTGTTTTGCAATTTTATCTACTCCTTTTATGGTTACGCCGAAGGCACCCATAAAATCCTGTATTGCTGTGGTGTGTGGAGCTATAAAATCTGCAAGAGATAGATTGGGTTGTCCGGCGGCTTTTTGTACTTGCTGACGTAGAAATTCTAAAGATATTTTTTCATCATCTACAGATAATTGCACAGTATCGGCACTGGTACTGTTTGCCGGCCAAAAGCCAATAGCACCCTTTGCTGTAAGCCATTGTTCCTCTATAATTTGGTCCAGTAACTGATTAGCATCTTTCAGTAACTTTCTTGCCTCTACACCTATCAATTCGTCTGAAAGTATGGCTGGATATTTACCATGCAGTTCCCAGGTTATAAAAAATGGCTGCCAGTCTATATAAGGTCTGATATCGGCCAGCGAAAAATTGTCAAACAGACGCACACCAGTAAATGATGGTGTTGTGGGCACATAACTACTCCAGTCTATTGTAGCTTTATTCTGCTGAGCATCTTTAAAATTGAGGAATTGTTTTACAGTTTTTTTATGTTCAAAATCATGGCGCAGTTGATGATATTCTGCAGAAATATGTTGTAAAAAATCAGATTTTTGTACATTGCTCAACAGGCTGCTGGCCACGGTTACACTGCGGCTGGCATCCAATACATGCACTACACCATTGCCATATTTGGGAGCAATTTTTACGGCAGTATGCATGCGGGATGTGGTGGCTCCACCAATGAGCAGGGGCTGCTGCATGCCTCGGCGCTGCATTTCGTGGGCCACATGTACCATTTCATCCAATGAGGGTGTTATCAACCCGCTGAGACCTATGATGGAGGCGTTGCATTTTTCGGCTTCATCCAAAATTTTATCGGCAGGTACCATTACCCCAAGGTCTTTTATTTCATATCCATTGCAGCCAAGCACCACGCCTACTATATTTTTTCCAATATCATGCACATCACCTTTTACTGTAGCCAACAATATGGTATTTGCGCCCTGCGCAATGTTTGGGTTTTGCATTTTTTCTTCTTCGATAAATGGGGTAAGCACAGCCACACTTTTTTTCATGACCCTAGCACTTTTTACTACCTGTGGCAAAAACATTTTGCCGGAGCCAAATAAATCGCCCACTACATTCATACCATCCATCAGTGGACCTTCAATTACTGACAATGGTCGTGGATATTTTAGTCTGGCTTCCTCGGTATCCGCATCTATAAAATCGGTAATGCCATTGACTAAAGCATGTTTCAATCTTTCTTCTACTGAACTGCCACGCCATGCTTCATTTTTTACCTCTTGTTTTTCTTGTGTCTTTACGGTAGCAGCATAAGCAATGAGGTTTTCTGTGGCTTCATTGTTTGCATTATTTTGATTTAAAATAACATCTTCACAAAGCATGCGAAGGCCTTGTTCTATTTCATCATACACCACTAACTGGCCAGCATTTACGATACCCATATCCATGCCTGCTTGTATGGCATAATAAAGAAATACACTGTGCATGGCTTCCCGCACGGGTTCATTTCCTCTAAAAGAAAAAGAGAGATTACTTACACCACCACTTATTTTTACAAGGGGCATCAAGGCTTTTATTTCCTGAGTGGCTTGTATAAAATCTACCCCATAATTATTGTGTTCCTCTAAGCCGGTAGCTACAGCAAAAATGTTTGGATCAAAAATGATATCCTGTGGAGCATAGCCCAATTCTTTGGTAAGTATTTTATATGCTCTATGGCAGATACTCACTTTTTTATCTTTGGTGTCTGCTTGTCCATTTTCATCAAATGCCATAACCACAACGGCTGCGCCAAACATTTTACAGATACGGGCCTGTGCTTTAAATTTTTCAACACCTTCTTTGAGCGATATGGAGTTTACTATGCATTTGCCCTGCACACATTTCAGTCCTGCATGAATGATTTCAAATTTGGAAGAATCAATCATAATAGGTATGCGTGCTATGTCTGGTTCACTTTGTACAAGGTTTAAAAAAGTAGTCATGGCCTGCACACCATCCAACAGGGCATCATCCATATTGACATCAATAATCTGTGCACCATTTTCTACCTGCTGACGTGCCACACTTAGGGCCTCCTCGTATTTATTTTCTTTTATGAGGCGGGCAAATTTTTTACTGCCTGTCACATTGGTTCGTTCACCAATATTGAGGAAATTGGTTTCTGGCCTTACGGTCAAGGGTTCTAATCCGGAAAAACTTGTATATGTATTCAAAGGAAACATTTTGTTTACAACGACGCGAAGCAATGAAAAGTTTTCTGTATTTGACGTATAATGATAAAACAAGATTACAGATTGACAGAATAAGTGATGTCAAAAAGTAGATGCAGCGGTTTAATTTAGGATTGTAATGAGATACTGCATGATCATTGCACGTAGTGCAAATAATTGTTTTAACCCATCTACTTAGCCTTGGGTTTTCTTAGTTTTTTCAATTTTTTATACCTGGCTACTAAGTCCACTACAAGCGGGTACTTAAATAATTGTGGATTTAATTCAAAGAATTTTTTGACCATTTGCGGCTGAGTTTTCAAACCTATTTCCAGTGAGATAAGTCCTTCTTTTTGTTTGCCTGCGGCAAATGAGCAAGCACCATGGTAATAATGAAAAATAGCTTTGTTGCTGGTAGCAATTAATGCAGCCTGACATTGTTTTAAAGCTTCCTGAAACTGATCAGCATAGTATAAAGCTTTGATAAGCGACTCCCACCCCGATATTTTTTTTGGCTTT
Organism: uncultured Parafilimonas sp.; assembly: GCA_937892395.1. Lineage (GTDB taxonomy): Bacteria > Bacteroidota > Bacteroidia > Chitinophagales > Chitinophagaceae > CALAGJ01. Next base: position 55,441 of record CALAGJ010000012.1, on the reverse strand, counting down.
ATACGTACCGCATGGCCCAGATGTTGAAATGCTTCTTTTTGCCTATTCTGTTGTAACAAACATTCCCCAAGTGCTATATGATACTCGGCTTCCCCATTATGAATGCGCAAAGAAATTTCTAATTGTTGAATGGCGGGCACATATTTGTCTTCCTGCATGTAGGTAAGTGCTATTTTGTAATGCAGTCTGCTGTCATGCTGATTGATATGGGATGCTTTGCGATAATTGAATCTGGCTTGTGCATAATTATTTATCTTGTAATAGCAATAACCAATGGCTTCGTAGAGAATTTCGTCCGGGCGGCTTATTTCACTGAGTTTTTCCAGAATTTCAATGGCATCCCTATATTTATTTAATCTGATGAGTGCATCGCCCATATTTCTATAAGCAAATTCAAATTTTTCATCAATGGCAATACAGTATTTATAGGTATCAATTGCCTTTTCAAAGAGTTTTAAACTTTGGTAAGCATTGGCCAAATTAAACCAAGCTAATTCATTATAAGGATGTAGATTTATTATATCTTGATAGAGTGCTATGCTTTCATCATACCTGCCGGTAAAGTCTGTCCAGAAACATATTTTATACAATGCCTCTTCGTTTGTAGAATCCTCTTTTAAAATCAACTGCAAACAGTTGAATACATTATTGAAATCTTCATAATCATCATACACGTCTGCCAGTTCAAAGAGCAGGTCTATGCGTTCACTATCTTCAAATAGACATAAGGATTCCTCTAATAGACTGGCCGCCTCGGCTTGTCTGTCTAAGGCAAGGTAGGCCTCTGTTTTAAGGATATAGATATCAATATTATTTGCATCTATAGCGGCTACATCATCCAGAATCTGCAGTGCTTCTAAGTATCTGCGTTTATAGATGAGTACATCGGCTTTTTTTATAAGTAGCTCCGGGTTGTAAGGAAAATATTCCAGAGCAGTGATTACGGCTTCTAAAGCATGCTGCATTTCGTCAATATCATCATAATAATCTATGATGCGCTCATAAGCTTCAGCATCTAGAAATTTAAAAGATTTTCCAGCCCTTAAATTTTGATACTGATTGATAATATCCAGCAGTTCGGGATCGTCTTTCCAGAAATCATCTTGTTCCATAATTAAGAAGTTGGCACAAAATAGCGCATAAAAAAATAAAATCCAACCATTCATGTAACATTTTATGCCCAATAATTGTCATATTGTTAATTAATTTGAATTTAAAAGTATTTATCACTTAATTTTACCACTTTATGAAATGCATAGCTGTATATAAAAAGATGATAAGCTTAGCGCTTTGCTGCGCAATGGCTCTGTATTCTTATGCAGCATTGGTAGGCAAATCAAATGAAGAGGGTGATAACACCATCAACCTAAAAAATATTGGCAAATACAGCCACGGTAAAGCAATGCCTTCTCTTAAATTATCCCAATTTCAGTATACAGGTTCTACTGAATTGAAATTAAAGCGCACCGGGAATAACGTGAACATGCCTTCTATGGTTAGGTTGCAAAATGGTAATACCACTTATGTTTATCGATACAAATATCAAGTGAAGAAGCCTTTATTCAAGCAACCTGTTCCCCCTCCTATTCATTAGGGTTTTAAGCATCACATGAATTTTAAAAAATCAGGTCCATTTATTTTTATTTTACTTTTACTAATCATTGCGCTTTGGCTAAAAAGAGCTAATAACGAAGGTGAAAATACACCTGCTGAAAATAGCACTAACGCTGACAAAAGAGGCTTAAACAGATATCCCGCTGAAATACATTATTCAAAGCATGCCAACTGCAGGATGGAATGTAGGAAGGTTTCCAAAACCGAAGTAGAGGAAACGCTGCACAATGGCAAAATCAACTACACAAAAAGCGATTTAAAAGGTGATGCCTGTCATAAAAAATATGCTGTAGAAATGTACAGTAGAGATAAGCAGCACCTCAGAATCATATTTGCTCCTTGTCAAAACGATGTAACCGTTGTAACAGTAATTGATTTAGATACAGATTGGGAGTGCAGCTGCAATTAAAATAACCATTTACTAAAATTAAAAGCGGCTATCTTTATTTAAATAGATTCCATTAGGTTTGCGCCACTTTTTTTAAAACCCATTTTATTTATGAATTATAGCCGGATTAACGTTTACACAGGCTGGATTGTATGCCTGATAGCCTGCGGAGTGTACATCATGACAAGTGAAGCTACAGGTAGCTTATGGGACTGTGGAGAGTTTGTAAGTAGTTGTTTTAAACTACAAATACCACATCCACCGGGAGCTCCCTTATTTGTATTGATAGGTCGTATTTTCATTATACTGTTTGGTGATAATCCACAAACTGCGGCAAAAGCAGTAAACATAATGAGTGCCTTGAGTAGTGGTTTTACTATTTTATTCCTATTCTGGACAATAACCCACATGGCTAAAAAAATTGTACAGCAGGGCAAAGAAGCACTTACAAACACACAGATTCTTGGAGTAATGGGAGCTGGTATTGTGGGTGCTTTGGCATACACTTTTACAGACTCTTTTTGGTATAGCGCCGTAGAGGGAGAAGTATATGCACTGAGTTCATTCTTTACCGCTATTGCATTTTGGTTGATTTTAAAATGGGAAAATGAAGCCGATGAACCAGGCGCAGACAGGTGGATTGTAGTCATCTTTTTTATTATGGGTTTGTCTATTGGTGTACACCTGCTGAATTTATTGACTTTGCCCGCTATTGTAATGGTGTATTATTTTAAAAAAAGGGAACATTTTAAATATGCGGTTATACGCAAATATTTTATTAGGTTAATGGCTATTGGTGGTGCAGTAGGTTTTGTTGGAGCATTGGTTATGGCCAGCGCAGCTGCTGATAGTACAAGAGGCATCAGCATGGATGCAACAGTTGCCAGTTTAGTTTTATTGGGAGCTATTGCAGGCATTGGGCTATTGTATCTGGTAGAATCATATAAAAAAGATCGTAAAGACTACTTCGGAGGCATGTATATCTTTTTTGTGATTAGTGTGATTTTACTGGGTATTATGCAAATTGGGATTATCCAATATACCATTAAATTAGCAGGTACTTTTGATATCTTTTTTGTAAATAATCTAAGCATGCCATTCTTTAGTGGCTTTATTTTCTTCTTTGTCCTAATGGCAGCAGCTATATGGATAGGGATGCGTTTTGCTGCAAAGAAAAATTGGTATTATTTAAGACTTGGCTTGTGGTGTCTTACGTTTACATTGGTTGGATATAGTACTTACATTACTACACTATTGCGTAGTAGTGCAGACCCATCAGTGGACATGTACAATGTAGATAATCCAATGAGTTTGGAAGGATATCTTAGCCGTGAACAATATGGAGATTTTCCTATTTTATATGGTCAAAACTTTACGGCATCGCCGGTATCGGCAGATGATAAAACTACGTATCAGAAAAGTGGCGACAAATACATTCCGGTTGTTCGGAGTTATAAATATGTATATGACAAGGCAGATATGATGATATTTCCACGTATGTGGGATGCAGGCAATGATCAAGGTCATGCAGATTACTATGCATACTTTATGGGTATCAGACAAAAGGAAGATGGAAGCTATGAAAGAGCTCCAAATTTTATGGACAATATGCGTTTCTATTTTGCTTATCAGAATTACTTTATGTACCTGCGCTATTTTCTCTGGAATTTTAGTGGAAAACAAAATGATATACAGGGCATTTTTATTGGTAATGTAAGAGATGGTAATTGGATAACTGGAATAGATTTGATTGATAATGGCCTCTTTGGCGACCAGTCACTTATGCCGGATAGTATGAAGAACAATAAGGCTCACAATAAGTTATTTATGCTTCCCCTTTTATTAGGATTAATAGGTATGTTTTATCATTTTAAGAGAAAAGGTAGTGATGCATTGGTAAACTTTCTTTTGTTTTTTATGACAGGTTTTGCCATTGTAGTTTATTTAAATCAGGCAGGATATCAGCCCAGAGAAAGAGATTATGCATATGTGGGTTCTTTCTATGCCTTTGCTGTATGGATAGGATTGGCAGTATTGTACTTTATTGACCTTGCATCAAATTGGAATCAAAAGATTTTAAAAAGTGTACTGACTGGGGGTGGAGTGATTGCCACATTTTTATTGCTGGCCGGTCTTGCATCCGGTGTGGGTATTATGCTGGGTCTTGGGTTTGCTATATTATTTGGAGCCATTGCCGCAGGCATACCATTTCTCTTAAAAAATGTAAAAAATCTACAAACCATTACCTTAGCAGCCACACTAATAGCATTGGCTGTGCCTGTGTGGATGGGTATGGAAGAATGGGATGACCATGACCGTAGTAAAAAGGTATTGGCCAGAGATTTGGCAAAAGATTATTTAGAAAGCTGTGCTCCAAATGCCATTGTATTTAGTTTTGGAGATAATGATACATACCCGCTGTGGTATGCACAAGAAGTAGAAGGCATACGACCAGATATTAGGGTTATCAATACGAGTCTTTTAGGTACGGATTGGTACATCAATCAATTGAGGTATAAAGTAAACGAGAGTGCTCCTATTGATGTCATTTTTTCTGCTGATCAATTAGAAGGAAGTAAAAGGGATGCGGTATTTTATAATCCTAATGCACAGTTTCCGGAAAATCAGTATTACTCATTATTCAGCATGTTGAAAGACTATGTAGGTAGTGATGTTTCTTTAGTACAAGCTCAAAATGGAAATACTTATAATAGTTATCCTGTAAAGAAACTTGCCATACCTGTAGATATAAATATCGCCAGACAAAATGGTACAGTAACCAGTACAGACAGTGTAGTATCAGAGCTGCGTTTTGATATGCCAAAAGGAACACTTTTCAAAAATGATTTGGCTATTCTGGGTGTAATAGCAGCTAACAATTGGAAGCGTCCTATTTACTTTACCATGCCTTATGGTGAACTTGGATTTGGAAGTTATTTAAGAAGAGATGGTTTACCTTATCGATTGGTTCCAGTAGTTAATTCAGAAGTGAACACGGACTGGATGCTGGATAAAGTGATGAATAAGTTTGGATATGGCAATGCAAATGTGGAAGGAGTATATTTTGATGAAGAAAACCGAAGACATATCAATATTATACGCAGGGCTGAAATTGATTTGGCAAATGATTTAACTGCAAAAAATAGAAAAGAAGATGCTGTGAAAGTATTGCAACGCTGCGATAAAATGATTTTGGAATCAAATTTTGGTTATGGTCTTGTTTCAAAAAATAATGACCATAATAAGATATCAATGAATATGATGGAAGTAGCTTATAGAGCAGGTGATAAAGCATTGGCACAAAAGATTGAAAAAGCGGTAAGAATAGATTTGCAACAGCAAATGAAATACTATAATGTATTAGATGCTAATAAGGCAGAGATGATGCGCTATGAAAAACAAACTGCGGAAGAATTGCTTTCTGCTTTAGATCAAATTAATATGGTGTACAATCCTGCAAATACAGGTAGTGTAGAAAAACCTTTATCACCAGATTCTGGTGCAAGGCCATAATGATAAAATATTGATATAACTAAAAAAGCCGCTAAAAAATAGCGGCTTTTTTTGGTCTCTATTTGAATTAATTCAAATGAGATTCAATCTTTTTTTCTAATACAGGACGTGGTGCAGCTCCAATTTGCTTGTCGACCACCTGTCCATTTTTGAAAAATAAAATAGCAGGAATTGATGTAATACCATAATTCATACTAACATTTGGATTAAGGTCAACATTGAGTTTGCCTATTTTTACTTTTCCATTGTATTGCTTGGATAAATCTTCAATTACCGGCCCAATAGCACGGCAAGGACCGCACCATTCTGCCCAAAAATCTACAACGGTCAATGTATCATTGTCCAATGCCTCAGCTTGGAAATTGTTGTCTGTGAATTCAAATGCCATAATGATTAATTTTTTTAAATGAATTTCAAAAATAAATCCAAAGCATAAAACAAATGCTATTTGTCAGAAAGTAATTATGCACAAAGGCGTTATTAAAAAGAAACGCTGCCATTGCGACAGGGAAAATATCAAGAAAGGAGGCTTTGTCTTACCAAAAATTCCATTTTTTGATTTGCCTCAATGAGTTGTTTATTCAGTTCCGCTACTTCTCTTCTTAAAGCAAATACTTCGTAAGCCTTTTCAATATATATTCTTACATCATTTTCATCCCAAGGCTTTGTAAGGTATTTATATACTTCTCCTTTGTTAATAGCATCAATTACTGCATTTATATCAGTATATCCGGTAATGAGAATTCTTATGGGTTCTGGATATGCTTTAAGAATGGATTCAAAAAATTCTATACCGGTCATTTTTGGCATACGCTGATCACTCAATATGATGTGAATGTCCTCCTCCGATAGAATTTTCCTACCCTCATCGGCAGACTCAGCGGTAAACACATTGTAATTTCTTCTAAATGCTGCTTTGAATGAAGTAAGGTTATGTCCTTCATCATCAATATATAATACATTTATCATTTAAATAGTTTTCTAAGACAAGGATATTTTTGGAAACAATGCAATGTATATTTTTTATATTTAATAAGTCTATTTGTTAAACAAAATTCATGATTTTTTATGCCTTGTGTGTTTTAATGTTAAAATTTGTATTTTGCGGACATTATATCCATGAAAATGATGTGATAGTTACGGTGAATGGTTGTTGTCGTCTTTTCACATAATCCATTTTTTCATACTGAAAAACCGCAAATGGAAGAACATATACGTATCCGTGCATTTAGAGCCGTTGATGATACGGCATCATGCAATCGCTTTATTTATGGTCATCAAAAAGTATTAGAAAATCATGGTATTAACAAAGTAACTTCATCGCATGAAGACTGGCTTCATTGGCCTTCTGTATATGTAATTGTAGTGGAAAGTATGGATAGAAAAAAAATGTATGGAGGTGCCAGACTTCACATATATGATGGTATCCATAAACTACCTATAGAACAGGCTGTGTTTGCAATGGATGAGAGTATAGAAAAAGTTGTAAATGAATATGCTCCCAATGGTACCGCAGAATTATGTGGGGTTTGGAATAGTATTGAAGTAGCTGGTCTAGGCATTGGAAGCTTGTTTCCCATCAGAGCTTCAATTGCACTTACTGAACAATTAAATCTCAATTCACTTTTCTTCCTTTGCTCACCCGTTACAGTAAGATTTAATAAATGGGTTGGTAGTAGAGTTATAACTGAAGTAGGCAATAATGGTACCTTTTATTATCCAAAATTAGATTTGCTTGCAACAGCAGTTGTATTAGAAGATGCCATTAGTGTGCCAAAAGCACATCCCAGAGAAATTGAAAAAATATTTAATCTGCGCAAAAATCTCTCTGCTGTACACTTTGAAAAATCACCTTTTAAAAACTTTTATATCAATGTGCACTATAATCTTGAGCTAAAAAAGAACTACATTTCAAATGACACAGTTTAAGAAAAAAGATTTTTAAAGAAAGTAACATCCTTTTGGGGATATTCAGTAAATGCATATGCATTACAAAGTACCTATCATTTTTCTTTCTGTCTTCAAAAAATATCATTTGTTGAGTATGATCAATATTGAGTTATCAAATTTTAAATAAAGTTGGTATCCAAAATTATTTCATTTTAATGTATCATTTAAAAAGCAAATCCACCATCAGATCCGTGAATAAAAAAATAATTGTGCTTACATGTTTTCTTCTTTGCATATCATGCATAGCAAAAGCAGGAAGCGTAATAATTTCTCAAAATGATGAGACCATTCAGGCAGGTTCAAACTTTACTATCTTTACAGATATCAACAGTACATACAATGCAAATACCATATTAGCAGCCACATCATTTAAACCTGTCAAGAGGAGTATCCCCATCGTTTATAATCCAAAGGGAACTGTATGGTTTAAATTAAATATTTGGAATAAAACAGCCGCCAACGATCTTGCTTTCTATATTCAATATTTTAATATATCAGACTTTTCAATTTACAAAAAACAGGGTGATAGTTTGTTCAGTATCTACACTTCAGGATATGAGAATCAAGCAGGATTATCTCGACATAATTTCATCGATTATACTGGCAATCTTCATTTGAATACCAATGAGGAGGCTACTTATTTTATCCGAATAAAAAGCATTCATCCCATTGTGCTTCCATTTCAAGTAGGCACTTTAAATGCTATTAATGGTGCTATTGACCAACACAGTTTTATCATCGCTTTTTATATCGGAATTTTGTTTGCCATTCTTTTTTTTAATGTTTTTCTTTATTTTTCTGTAAGGGATAGAAACTATTTACTCTATTGTCTGTATATCGTTTGCTTACTTTTTGCACAATATACACTACTGGGGTATTCCTTCAAATTTTTGTGGTTTAATCTACCCCAAATCAGCGACTTTGCAGTACCAGTTAGTTCCAGCATAGCCAGTGCATCTGCTATGCTTTTTACGATATATTTTCTGAGAACAAAATCATACATACCAAGAGTACATAAAGTATTTGTAGCAAGTATTTGTATATCAGCTATAATCACAATATTATCTTTAACAGGCCATAACCATCTCAGTTATAGATTACTTGATCTAAATAATATGAGTGCCGGACTTACGGCCTTATTCACTTCAATCTATATAGCCAGACTAGGATATAGACCTGCATATTTTTATTTTATATCTTGGCTATTATTTGCTGTAGGCATAATTATTTTTAGTCTTAGAAATTTAGGTGTGCTGCCAGCAAATGATTTTACAGGATATATCCTATATGTGGGCTCTGCATTAGAAACAATATTTCTTTCTATTGCACTGGCTGATAAAATTAATTTATTGCAGAAAGAAAAAGAAGATACCCAAAAAATTGCTTTGGATATTTCTTTAGAAAATGAAAAATTAGTAAAAGAACAAAATATTTTATTAGAGGAAAAGGTAAATAAAAGAACGAAAGAACTGCAACATTCAAATACTCAATTAAATGAAGCTATTACAAATTTGAAGGATACACAAACACAATTAGTAGATGCAGAAAAGATGGCTTCACTCGGTCAGCTTACAGCAGGTATTGCACATGAAATCAATAATCCAATCAATTTTGTAAAATCAAACATAAAACCTTTAAAATTAGACTTTGCTGAGATCATTTCTTTACTAGATAACTATGACAGCTTGCATAATACAACTGATGAAAATGAAATCAAGCAAAAGCTTTCCGACTTAAAGAAATTACAAAAAAGTTTGGATATTTCATTTTTAAAAGAGGAGATAAAAAACCTCATAAACGGCATTGAAGATGGTGCAGAACGTACCGCAGAAATAGTAAGGGGTCTTCGAACTTTTACTCGCATAGATGAAAGTGCTTTAAAAAAAGTAAATATTCATGATGGCATAAATTCTACATTGGTTATTCTCAAAAATAGTATGCCTTTTCATGTAGAGGTTGTTAGAAATTTTAATGCATCGGGTACTATTGAATGTTTTCCCGGTAAAATCAATCAGGTGTTTATGAATATTTTTAATAATGCCTTTCAATCCATGACTGGCGTGCATGAAACGGATGAAAAAGATTTTTTATTTATTCAAACCGATGATATTGAAAACAACCGAATTCAAATTTCTATTAGGGATACTGGTACTGGCATGTCAATGGAAGTACAGAAAAGAGTGTTTGAGCCATTTTTCACCACCAAAGATGTGGGTGAAGGCACAGGTTTAGGTCTTGCAATTGTGTACAAAATTATTCATACCCACAGAGGTATAATTGAAGTAAAATCTGATGAAGGATATGGAACAGAATTTATCATAACTTTACCTCATGATCAGGTCAATAATCTAGGCCTGTAACTAAATCGTATGGAAGAAAAAAAGATAAAAGTTTTATATATAGATGATGAAAGCAATAATCTACTTGCTTTTCAAGCAACGTTTAGAAGAAAATACCAGGTATTTATTGCAAATTCTCCTGCAGAAGGCATGGGCATATTAACGGAAGACAATGATATTCATATAATAATTGCCGACCAGCGTATGCCAAAGAGTACCGGTGTAGAATTTTTTCAGGTAGTAAGAAAAGCACACCCTGATCCTGTTAGAATTTTGCTTACAGGATATACAGATGCAGAGGAAATTATTAGTGCCATAAATAAGGGAGAAATATTTCGCTATATCAAAAAACCCTGGGATGAAGTAGAACTCCAAAATGCTATTCAAAATGCTTATGAGCTATATACCACCAGATTTTTACTCAAAAGAAAAGTAAAAGAATTAGAGAAAACAAATGATGAACTCAATAGGTTTGTGTACAGCACATCTCATGATCTTAGATCTCCTTTGGCATCAGTAATGGGCATTCTTAATTTGGCCAAAATGGAAAACTCGGTTACTGATCCAAATAACTATATGGGGATGATTGAAGTATGTGTAAATAAAATGGATTCCTTTATTCAAAAAATAATTGAATACTATAAAAGCATACGTGTAGATGATGAAAAAAATGAAATCAGCTTTAAACAATTATTTAATACAAGTATTGAAATATGTAAAATACTTAGACCTGATGTACAATTTGATGTAGTGGTAGAGCAAGAAGAACCATTTGTTAACGATTCATTTAGAATGAGTGTGGTGTTGGATAATCTTATTTCAAATGCCGTAAAATACCAGAAATCTTTAGGCAATCAACCAACCGTAAAAATTCATACAATAGTAGATACGCATAAAGCAATTATTGAAATAGAAGACAATGGTATTGGCATTGTAGAAGAGCATCTCAATAATATTTTTAAAATGTTTTTTAGAAGTACTACCAGTGTAAATGGACTTGGTATTGGATTGTACATTGTAAAGGAAGCCCTTGCCCGCATGGGTGGAGATATTTCAGTACGATCAGTTTACGGACAGGGCACCACATTTCGTATACATGTGCCCAACTTGCATTAGGGGAACTAATGCAGTGCTGTTACATTTTCATTCCTAACTTTACCATTCCCTTTGCCATATATTTTTGTTGATAATTACCATAAATGAATAAATACTTTTTTTATATAATATTGATGCTTGTTTGTGCAAATTGCAGAAATACACGCACACAGCAAGTTGCCGAATCGGCTACAAATCAATCCATTAATTTTATAGAAAATGACTGGGTCAAAGCACAGACATTAGCAAAGCAATCCAATAAATTGATATTTATAGATGTGTATGCTACATGGTGTGGCCCCTGCACTCAACTCAAAAAAACTACATTTAGAAATCCAAAAGTTTCTGAATTTTTTAATTCAAATTTTATCAATTTATCCATAGATGCAGAAAAGGGTATTGGCCCTCAAATATCATCGGCCTATGGTGTTGCGGCCTACCCTACCCTCTTATTTGTAAAGCCAGATGGCAAATCAGTATTATATGCCGAAGGTTTTATGCCATCAGACTATTTGATAGACCTCGGCAAGCAGGCGCTACAATCAAACTAAGCACAGATGCAGTCCATTTCTAATCAAAAAAAAGGGCACTGCAATAGATGCGTTGACCTGCATACCTATTTTTTCAATAGCCCAATCTATAATAGATTTTAAAGATATCAGTCTGCAATCTGCTATTGAATTATCTGTAGCAACCAAGAAGCCGTTAATGCTTCTGTGTCATGCAGATTGGTGTACAGATTTTAATAATATGAAGCAAAATATTCTTCCCACTAAATCGGTGGTAGAATACTTCAACAATAATTTTATTTGTATAACAAAAGATATGGAAAAAGCAGATGGCATTGCTATATGCAATGAGTAACAAGTTGACGCTTATCCAAGCTTTGTATTTTTGATATAAAAGGTATGACGACATACCAAATAACAGGAGAGTTTACTGCATCTGCCCTCATGGAAGAAGTGAAAAATTCCATTATCCAAACCAAGTAATGGCCCACCTTCAAAAATCGTTGCGCAGCAAATATTCAAATTGCGGAATTTATCCGTGAGTTGTGCCGATATTGCTCATCAGTATTTTACTGCAAACGCCCACCAGTACTGGCTTTCAGAACCTGCATGGCGTATTGCTTCTAATTGTATATGGAATGTATCAGATTCAATTTTTCAATTCATCATTACCGATCAACAGGGTTTCATAAACCTTACTTAAAAACAAAGAGTGGAGCGAAAGATTTTTTACCACCAAAGCTTTTTTTGATTCAATACTCCATGCATCAGACTCTGTCAAATATATTCAAAATAAACCATTTTTAATTTGCCTTACAGGTTCATATTTGCATATAGGTTTTATATAACGCTATGAACAATTTTTGATATTTTCATTACGTACATTTGCACGAAATTACTACCATGTACGTAGAGCAATTATATACCAACTGTCTGAGCGAGGCAGCATATTACATAGAGAGCAATGGAGAAGCAGCCATCATTGATCCATTAAGAGATATAGAAGTTTACATTGAAAAAGCGAAACAGCGTAATGCTACTATCAAATATATTTTCGAAACACATTTTCATGCAGATTTTGTAAGTGGGCATCTTGATTTACACAAAGCAACAGGAGCCCCTATTGTTTATGGACCAGAAACCAATGCAGGATTTGACATGTATCTTTCAAAAGATGGAGAAAAATTCAAAATAGGTAATCTTCAGATGGAAGTATTGCACACACCGGGCCATACGATGGAAAGCACCTGTTATTTATTAAAAGATGAAACTGGAAAAGACTATGCAGTATTTACCGGAGATACATTGTTTGTAGGAGATGTGGGCCGCCCTGACCTGGCACAGAAAGCAAATGAAATAACCATGAAGGATTTAGCAGGTATGATGTATGATAGTTTACAACAAAAGATTATGCCCTTGGCAGATCATGTTATTGTATATCCTGCTCATGGCCCGGGAAGTAGTTGTGGCAAAAATTTAGGACCAAATACACATAGTACAATTGGCAAAGAAAAAGACGAAAATTATGCGCTACAGGCCAGCTCTAAACAGGACTTTGTTACGGCAGTAACAGATGGGCTTGGAGCACCCCCGCAATATTTTCCTATCAATGCCCAAATTAATAAAAATGGCTATGAAAGCTTAGCATCTGTTTTACAAAAAGGCCTTACTCCTATTGGTATTGATGATGTAAAAATACTTAGTAGCAAGCAGGAAGTGATATTATTAGACACCCGCAAAGCAGCCATTTTTACACAAGGCTTTGTGCCGGGCTCCATAAGTATTGGTTTGGAAGGAAGATTTGCAGAATGGGCGGGTAGTTTATTACCTTTTGACAAAACTATTCTCCTCATTACAGAAGTAGGCATGGAGAAAGAATCTGTTGTAAGATTAGCCAGAGTTGGGTTTGATAAATTTGCTGGTCATCTTGCAGGTGGGTTTGAAGCATGGAAAAACAATGGCGAAGTCGTTGACATGATTATTGATATAGACGCCTCCGAGTTAGCCATGGATATAAAGTATGATGAAAAAATAATGGTATTGGATGTAAGAAAAGAAAATGAATTTGCTGATGGACATATTGCTGATGCAATAAATGTTCCATTAAATAGCCTTACAGATCCTGCAGCATATACAGATATTGAAGATGGAGATAATGTGTATGTGCACTGTGCAGGTGGCTACAGAAGTGTGATTGCTGCGTCCATGATGAAGAGGCAAGGCATACATAATATTCGCAATGTATTAGGTGGCTGGTCTGCCATAAAAGAATTGGATGGTATTGACATTGAAAAGACTACAAGTGCTTTAAACAAATAGCAGGTGCCTTTATGATCAATCCAAATAAATACCTTATCAATAAGAATTTTATTTTAGCTATAATATTGGTTTTAGGTGGCTTTCTATTTTATAGTCTTATTGAATTTTTTAGTGCATTTTTAGGTGCCATCATTTTTTATGTACTCAGCAAGCCTTTTATCAACCTGCTCATCAAGAAAAAATGGCCACGGGGTCTCATTGCAGCATTGGTTATCATTATTAGTTTTTTTATCATCCTTCTACCCATTACAGTTATGGTTTCTTTGGTGCTTAATAAAATTTCTGGCATTACCACAAATCCGGAAATGATAATGGGTTTATTAAAAAATATAGACCATCAAATTCAACTAAAATATAATATTGAAATACTAAGCGATAAAACACTCAGCAGTTTGCAAGCTTATGCTACCACGGCAGTATCTGCAATCGTAAATCAAAGTTTTGGATTTTTGGCCACCATGGCCATGATGTATTTTTTTCTGTACTTCATGATTGTTAATGTAAATAGATTGGAAGCCGGTGCTGTTGTTTATCTGCCCTTTCGGAGGGATAAAATTTATCTGTTTGGCAATGAATTGGTAGCACAAACATTTGGCAATGCAGTGGGCATTCCTGTAATTGCTGTAGCACAAGGATTGTGTGGATACATAGGCTATCTGATAGGTGGAGTACCTGATGCTGCTTTTTGGGGTGTAATTACAGGTTTTGCATCTGTAATACCGATAGTAGGTACTGGGCTTGCTTACGTTCCTATTACTATTTCCCTTTTTGTAAATGGGCAAACTGGAGCAGGTGTTTTTACCGGACTTTGGTGTCTGATTGTGTTGGGTTCTATAGATAATATTATACGTTTTCTATTGGCCAAAAAAATGGCCAATGTGCATCCGGTCGTTACGGTACTTGGCGTTATAATAGGTGTAAAATATTTTGGTTTTACGGGGCTCATTTTTGGGCCTTTGGTCATTTCCTATTTTATATTGTTACTAAAAATTTACTACTGGGAAAATATGAATTATGCAAATGCAGCAAAAAAAGTACAACGCAAAAAATCAGTATTAAAGGTAAAAGCATTTGAATCAAGAAAAAAATAAGATGTTTATTATTACTTTATATCGAAATGGAAGGCTTCAAATTTTAGCTTTTTCAAATAGATATGAATAAAAATACAACTAAATTTTGTAGCTTAGATATTCCATAAAATCCTACAACATCATTCACTTAAATATTTCTTAATTTAAGATTGCTGTTTACATCAATTAGGCTTTGAAAGTGATGGAATTTTGTTTTTTTTTGTCAAAATAACATGATGGACAAAAAGAGATAATATTGCAAAAATTTAAACACCATGAGATTTATCCCTGTATGCGTATTATTACTAATAGTACAATCAGCTATTAGTCAGGTTCAAAAAATAAAACCTGTTGAAAATTCAGTATTTGAGTTAGTGATGAAAACGGCCCCTGCCAAGTCCTTTGACAATGTGGCGGTCAGTGGAGAAAAAAGAAAAGCTCCCGAAAATGAGTCCTTACGTCTTCCCTTTAATAACTATGAAAAACAAACAAAAGCGGATAGATCAGTACAAAATACCTATGGTCGTTCGCTAAAAACTGCAGGATCACAAGTAAATATACTTGGCACACTGCCGGGCCTTGAAAGTGATGGTATAGAGCCAAGTGATAATACACTTACAGTTGGCAATAATCATATTATACAAATGGTTAATAGTGCCTCCACTTCCATGAGAATATGGGATAAGTCTGGCAATTTATTAGCAGGAAATATAAACATAACTTCGCTTGTAGGCACCAATTTGGGAGACCCAAATATTATTTACGACTATGAAGCAGACAGGTATGTATTTTTAGTAATTGGTGGTAGCCTTACCAGAGCAAATATTACAATTTGTATATCTGAAACTAATGATCCATTGGGTAATTGGTTAATATATAAAGTAAAAGCAGGAGGCCTGTTTTCACCTTTATTTCCCGATTATCCAAAACTTGGTGTTTGGGGAAATGCATATATAGTAACCACGAATGCATCAGGCCCTAACATATATGCTATCAATAGAGATTCAATGATTGCAGGTGCTACCACTACGGCTTCAAAGCTATTCAAATTGACTGATTTTCCAGGAGGTGGTGTACAGACAGCTTCTCCGGTTACTGTTATTGGACAAAATGGAGTTGCAGCAAACTCACCTGCTGTTGTACTAAGACCCTTTGATGCTGCATGGACGTCCAGCACAACTGATGTGGATGTATTGGAAATCTATACACTACAAATTGATTGGGATAATGAAGCAAACAATTCAATTTCTGCTCCGCTAAAACTTCCTACTTCTGAGTATGATTTTCGGTTATGTTCAGACGATTTCAATGCAAGTACATGTATTCCCCAAAAAGGAGTTGGCCAAAAGTTAGATGCTTTGGGCGGTATTATTTATGACAAATCTCAATATAGAAATTTTGGTTCTTATGAATCAATAGTATGCACACACATGACTGATGGACGTAATAATGGTATTGCAAGTGCAAGATGGTATGAATTAAGACGTACTGGAGGTGATTGGGAAATTTTCCAACAGGGCACTTATGCACCGGAAGATGGTACTCATCGTTTCCTATCAGGCATCTCTATAAATGACAAGGGCAGTATTGCATTAGGGTACAATATATCTTCAGCTGATGTTTATCCTGACATAGCGCTTACAGCCAGAAAAAATGACGATCCTTCGGGAGTTATGACTGCTCTTGAAACTACCATGCAGTTTGGCGCAGGCGGACAAACTTCTTCTAACCGCTATGGTGATTATAACGGTATGGTCTGTGATCCTGTAGATGGCAGCTTTTGGTTTACGGCAAACTATACGCCTTTTACAAGAAATTGGGTTACTTCAGTTGTTCATTTTGAAGTACAGGACGAGGTAATGCCTGTTACACTTTTAGATTTTCGTTTATCGGCCTTAGATAAAACTGTTGGCCTTATTTGGAGTACAACACAGGAAATAAATAATGATCATTTTGAAATAGAAAGGAGCATTGATGGCATTAAGTTTGCCAACATAGGCAAAGTGGCTGCAATAGCCTTATCGTCCACCATAAATAATTATTCCTTCTCTGACAAATTACCTGTAAAAGGTACTGGTTATTATCGTTTAAAGCAAGTCGATAAGGATGGCAAATATGCTTACTCAAGTGTGAAGCAAGTGTATTTTAATGGCACAAAAACTTCAACAGTATTGTATCCAAATCCTGCTAAGAATATTGTAAATCTTGAATTTGAAGCATCCAAATCATCAGTAGAAAACTTAATAATAACAAACCTTTCTGGTGTTAAAGTTCAAAGTATAAAGATAAATATTTTAGAGGGTTATAACAAAACAAGCATTCCTTTAAATGGCCAACTTGCAAATGGCCAATACTGGATACAGTTTTCAGTTGACAATATTGAACAGAAACTTAAGTTGATTGTACAACATTAAATGAATTAAATCCATTTTATCAGTTGAAAATTATTCAAGTTTCAACTGCAAGTAGATTTTTAAAGATGAAACTAAAAAGAGGCTGTCATATAGACGGCCTCTTTGATTATCTGCATTTCTCACACAAATAAAGAAATCATTTTTTTGTGCATATTATATCCTTTGTATTGGATATAAAACTATATGGGTTTGTATATACTTAACTCCAAATGGAATGCCTACGTGGTCGTATCTCTTTTTTACGTTTTTGAATATCCCATAGTTCAGCAGCACTGAATTGCTTTGGGCTTTTTTCAAAACCATTGCGGGCATTGGTCTGATTATTACCCATTGATAATCTTTCGGATGATTCTTGTTCTACACTTGCGTTAGAACGGCTTTCATTGTTCGTCATACTTTTACTTTTAATTGTTCAATAAATAGTTTTGACAGGCAATTGTTAATCACGAATACATAGAACATGTATTGTGGTAGCTCCTAAGTGAATCTGATCATTTTCTTTAAGGACGGGGCAAAGATAACTAACACAGCAAGCGAAAACAAGCATTTGGGATAAATCATTGTTAAAACAGCTAAAAGAATTTTATAAAAGGAAATAACAAAGGATTGTGGGAAATTTCAATCCTCCGTTATCTGATGTGATATAATACCGGAAATTTTTGAGAATAGATGTTGTGGTTTATAGGTACGCCAATTTTCAACATTGAGCAATGGCAAAATATAATGAAGTTTTCTTTGCTCAAAATCATATCTGGCTGTTTCACTCATATTGAGCATTACCATCCAACCTCTATTATCCACCATTTCTTCGAGCCATTCTTCATAATAATCTTTATCGCCACTATGAAAGTTTAAAACATTTTCAGCAATGAGTATAAAATGATAAATTCCTGCTTTCATTAGTGGGTCTAACACCACTTGTTTTAAAGTCATGATATCATTCTCAATAGCATCATTCCACTCTCCTATTAATTCAATGACACAATAACTTTGCTCATAATCTACTATCAACATTTTAAGATAGAGTGTCCTGCTTCCAAAGTCATCCCACTGGGGATGAATAAAATAATTATATACTGTTTGTGTAAATTCAAATTCACTGTATTGCCGCTCAAAAAAAGGGCTTTTAGGATCAGCCTCTGCTGTATAGAGATACCTCCAATTATAATATGGTTCTAACTCATGCACCTGTTATAAATTCAATTTTAAAAACATTAAAAAATGCAAAATTATCATATACATTTCATGAAATAAAGATAAAATATTTGGGTTCAATCTTTTTGCATAGTTGATTTACAATACAACTTTTTATATAGTATTGTAGTAGAAAATTATTGAATAATTTTTTTAATGCTGTTGGCATCTTCCATAAAATGCTGCAATGCCTTATTATCATTTTTTTCTAATGCCGCTTTAAATAGGGATAGCTGATGAATATGCTCTTCCAGTACATCTAACACATTTGCTTTATTCTGCATAAAGATAGGAAGCCACATAGCAGGATTACTTTTTGCCAACCTTACAGTACTTTCAAAACCAGCACTGGCCATTTCGAAAATAGCCTGTTCTTCTGTTTCTTTTTGTAATACTGTATTTGCCAAGGCAAAGGAAGTAATATGAGAAATATGACTCACATAAGCTGCATGAATATCATGCTGAGCAGCGTCCATCATTAAAATATGCATACCCATCTTTTTATACATTCCTGAAACAACGGTTAGGGCATCGGCATCTGTATCCGCAGCATTACAAATTACACATGCTTTGTTTTCAAATGCAGTGCGAACGGCAGATTGTGGACCATTATACTCAGTACCCCACATGGGATGAGCCGCCACATATCTTCCTCTTTTCGGATGATTTTTTACCGAGGCTATCAATCCTTCTTTTGTACTGCCGGCATCTGTTACCACCTGATTCATTACTAAGTCTAGTACTTTTGGTAATAACTGATGCAATACATCTACTGGCACAGCAAGTATGATTAAATCACTTTGAGCTATTGCTTCTTCCAACGGTAAAATTAAATCTACTAATTCACGCTCTATAGCAATGGCGGCATGTGTTTCATTGGGCTCAACACCTATCAGTGCAGCAGCAATTTTTTTCTCATGCAATTGAATGGCTAATGATCCTCCTATTAAACCAACACCTACAATAGCTACCCTTTTTCTTTCCATATTATTTGCTTATTTTATATTGGATACTTTAATCTGATTCAATGCCTGCTTGATTATTGCTTCATTGCTACATAAACTTACACGCACATATCCTTTGCCATTTTTGCCAAAAATGCCACCGGGTGTTATAAATACATTGCAGTTATACAGCAATGCATCACTCAAGGCAAATCCATCTTTGTATGCTATAGGAATTTTGGCCCATACAAATAATCCATTTTGGGTTTTACTATAAGTGCAGCCAATAGAATCTAATAGTTGATATACATATTCTCTTCTCTGTTTATATATTGCGTTTAGCTGAAAAAACCACTCTTCGTCTTTAGACAATGCTGCTGCTGCGGCATACTGTATGGGTAAAAACATACCGCTGTCCATATTACTTTTAAAAGTGAGTACATCACTTATATGTTGTGCAGATGCCATCAGCATACCCACTCTCCAGCCTGCCATATTATGACTCTTACTGAGTGAATTTAATTCAAGTACATAATCGATGGCACCCGGCAGGGACAACATACTCAATGGCTTTTCATTTAGAATAAAACTATAAGGATTATCATTACAAACCAATAAGTGATGCTGCTGTGCAAATGCAAGAATGTGCTCAAATAATTCAATAGAACCTGACTGCCCTGTAGGCATGTGTGGATAGTTTACAAAAAGTAATTTTGTATGTTGACTTATCAATTTTGATAGTGCTTCAAAATCGGGCTCCCAATTATTTTCTTCAACTAATGGATAATAAACTGGTACACCACCGGCTAGGTTTACAGCACTATTATAGGTAGGATAGCCTGGGTCTGGCACAAGTACTTCATCGCCAGGATTTAGATAGGTCATACAAATATGCATGATACCTTCTTTGCTACCCATCAATGGCAATACTTCTGTATCAGCATTGATATGCACCCCATACCATTTTGCATAAAAATCGACCATTGCTTTTCTTAGTACCGGTAGGCCTTTGTAGCTTTGATAACCATGTGCATGAGCTGCATTGCTATGTAGCTGCAATGCCTGTATTACATCCTCCGAAGGAGACATATCCGGACTTCCTATCCCTAGATTTATTATTTGTTTTCCAGATTGACGAAGTTGCTCAATTTCTCTGATCTTTTGTGAAAAATAATACTCTTCAATTCCTGCTAATCGATTACTTACTTTCATGCTGATGTTTGATTTTTTAACCTTAATTTCTTCTTACCATTTTCATATATACCATATACCCTGATTGACTCTGTATGTGCACTCATATCAGTCAATGCCTTTTCAAACTGACGTATATCATCAAACTCCATATCTGCATGAAAGCGATAGCTGAATTGAGAACCGGGTATCGGAAAACTTTGTAACTTACTCAAGTTGATATCCGCATCAGCAATCATATTGAGCACTTTGGCAAGACTTCCTTTACTATGATCTGTTTGAAAACACAAAGAAGCTTTTGTAGCATCTGCGGTTGTGGTTTGCTGTTTTTGCAACACTAAAAATCTGGTATAATTATTTTTCATAGTTTGAATGGATGGTGCCAAAATATCAAGCCCATAAAGTTCTGCTGCAAGTGTACTGCCTATAGCTGCAATATGCTTACTTCTGTGCTGATGTATAAGCTTTGCTGAAAGTGCGGTGTCTTCTGATTCTACTAATTTCCATTTGTACAATTCCAGGTATTGTAAACACTGCTGTAATGCCATGTGGTGAGAGTGTACTTCTTTTAAATCATTTAAGGTTACGCCTTTGTTGGCAATAAGATTTTGATTGATTTGCAAATAGATTTCTCCGGCAATAAATAATTTACTCCTGTGCAGTTGATTATAGTTTGGTAGAATGCTTCCGGCTATTGAATTTTCAATGGCCATGAGGCCAAATGTGCAAGCCCCCGACTGTGTAGTATTAATTACATCCTGAAAACTAATGCAGGGTAAAACATGCGCTTTTCTTCCAAAATATTTTGTAGCAGCTACATGATGAAAACTTCCTTCAAAGCCTTGAATGGCAATAGTTGTATGCTCCATAGTCATAAAAAAATCCCGGCGTTTGCCGGGATTCATTTGTTATAAAAAATTAATTATTTCTGTACTAACAAAAGCATTCCCGGCTTCTTATTAAAATAGAAGTAATAATAAAAACAGAATGCATTTGTGATAAATAACATATCGCAAAAATATGTTTCAGACTTTCTTAGCCAAATTTTTATACATTATAGAAAGCTACTTCAGACCCATATCTGTAATGATACCTTTGATTCGCTCTCTTAAAAATTGTTCTACCCTTTCATACGCAGCGGTTTCTGCCAATGCAGTATGGACACTGAAGTAAAATTTAATTTTTGGCTCAGTGCCACTTGGTCGAGCAGATATTTTAGATCCATCCTCAAGTATAAACTGCAACACATTACTCTTCGGCAATTGTATGGTCCAATTGTCGCCGGTTTTCATATTGCGACCAGATTGTAATTGATAATCTAACAGCTGTACTACATCACTACCATTGATGCTGGAAGGAGGATTATCCCTATATTGTTGCATCATTTCAGCTATTTCTTCCTGACCCCTCATTCCTTTTTTTGTAATGCTGATAAGGTCTTCCAGATAGAATCCATATTGTGCATAAAGTTCGATAAGTTTTGAATAAAGTGTTTTGCCTTCATTTTTTACAAATGCAGCCATTTCACATAAAAACGCTACAGCACTTACTGCATCTTTGTCCCTGAGCCTATCTCCAATCATAAGGCCAAAACTTTCCTCACCGCCAATGATATAATTTTCTTTTCCTTCCTTTTCTTTTATGAGCTCTGCAATCCACTTAAATCCGGTCAATACATTGTAGCAGGCCAATCCATTTGCAGCAGCTATTTTATCAATCATTTCGGTTGTTACAATTGTTTTTATAACCATATCATTGGGCTGGGCTACTCCTTTAGCCCGGCGTGCTTCCATCATGTAGGCACAAGCCAGGACAGCAGTTTGATTTCCATTCATCAGCACCCATTCACCCCTATTATTTTTAACGCCAATACCAACCCTATCAGCATCAGGGTCTGTACCCAGCAGAATATCAGCGTTAATACTTTTGGCTTTTTGCAAACCAAGACTCATTGTTTCTTTTTCTTCCGGATTTGGATAATGAACCGTAGGAAAATTACCGTCCGGTGTAGCTTGCTCTTCTACAATAGTAATATCGGTAAATCCAAATTGCCTTAATGTTTCAGGTACTAAGGTAATGCCAGTGCCATGTATGGGCGTATAGACAATTTTTAAATCATGCTGCTTTGCAATAATATCAGGATATACACTCAGTCCTTTTACCATTTTAATATATGCCTTATCCATTTCCACACCTAATACTTGAATTCGGCTTTCACCGCCTGTCCATTGTACATTATCTATACTTTGAATGGCTTCTACTTCTGCTATCACATTTTTATCATGTGGTGGCACCAGTTGACCACCGTCATTCCAGTATGCCTTGTATCCATTATACTCCTTTGGATTGTGACTGGCAGTGCATACCACACCTGCTTGACAACCTAAATGCCGAATACTAAAACTCAACTCTGGTGTGGGCCTCAGTGATTCAAACAGATATACTTCAAAACCATTGGATGCAAATACAGCAGCAGTTGTTTCTGCAAAAAATCGACTATTGTTTCTACTATCATGGGCAATGCACACCTTGACTGGTGCATCCCCATAGGTCTTTTTTAAATAATTTGAAAAACCCTGAGTAGCCATACCTACAGTATATTTATTCATTCTGTTTGTGCCTACACCCATTATCCCTCTCAACCCGCCTGTGCCAAACTCTAAGTTCTTATAAAAACATTCTTCCAATTCATTCGGTTCATCTTGCTGCAGCCGCTTGATTTCACTTTTGGTATCATCATCAAATTGACCCATTAGCCAGTTATTAACTCTTGCAGAAGTAAATGTATCCATAACTTTTTTTTTGCTGCGCAATGATAATTAAAACTCACATACTATGATGGGATATTACCTTATCAAAATGCAAGTACCGATCTTATCATAATTTTTTTTCCAAGCGTTTTTTAAAATAACCTATTCTAATAAATGA
Organism: uncultured Parafilimonas sp.; assembly: GCA_937892395.1. Taxonomy (GTDB): domain Bacteria; phylum Bacteroidota; class Bacteroidia; order Chitinophagales; family Chitinophagaceae; genus CALAGJ01. Next base: position 31,973 of record CALAGJ010000012.1, on the reverse strand, counting down.
ACAGTTTGATAGAGAATAATTTGCAGAAAATGATTGTGCAAATATGACCACCATAATAAGTCATAAAACTTTATCATCAATCTCCATAATATTCATCTTCATCATAGGCATAATTATCATCAAAAAAATATGCCCCACTTCTATGCTCCATGATCATAAGTTTTTTAAGTTCTTTTTCAAACTGTTCTAATGCGGGCCTTTCATCACCAAGTTTTTTATCGGTATTTAGAGTAAAATCATTGTTACTGTTGATGAGCTTTGTATCAGCCGGCTGTATGCCACTAATACCAATCTGCCAATCTTCATCATCTTTCATTTTATACTTAAAGAAGTAAACCCAACCTTTTGACCTTTTACTCTCTACATATTTTTTGCCGACTAATTCAATCGCTTCAAACTTATCTGCATTTGTACTGTACAATAATGCAGACCTTGCTACCATTATTTGATCCTTACTGTTTGATGGGTATAACTTTTCTAATTTTTTGTCTTCAAGATTTTTGAGTAACTCATACCTGTATTTATCTTTTGCTGCTATGCTACTCCATACAGAATCCGCCACTTGAAAACCATTTGCAGCCAAAAGCGCAGCTGTTTGAATTTGCGCAGCAGTATCTCTGCCCGTTAGTAATTTTTGATACATTTTTGACAACTCTGGATTTTCCTTGTAAAAAGGAATTAAGAGCCTTGCATACAAATCAATATCATTATAATTCTGAGAACCGCCGCTGTAACTGTCCACATAATCTACCTCCTCATCTGCAGGATCATTTTCAAGTTGTATTTCTTTCTCCATCAAACGCTCCTCATTATTCTGATGTTTTTTCATCTCTATTTTGGCATCAATCCAAATGGGATTATACTGATCTTTATAATCTGCTGCTTTTATGTATCCACTATCTACCAAAGTGGCCAACAATTCAAGAACGCCTCGCTTATAATCTTGAATACCTGAAAGCTGCATTATTTCCGGGAATAAGGTGCGTGCAAGTGACAGACTATCATTCATGCTTTCAAAGAAACTGGTATAGTCATAACTACTATTAAACACTGGTGGGTCCTGTAATATTAATTTTTTTAAGACCTCAAATGATGATTTGGTTTTCAGTCTAACTAATGCATCAAACACTTCATTTTGGAAATACGCGGTATCAGCAGTTTGCGCATAAATGGTTTGTAATTTTTTTACTACTTCATCACTACTGCTGCTATCATTTATATAACCCAGCTCTTTAATGAATGAGCTTTTCAGTTCAAAATAATCCTTCTCCCCATATTTTAAACCACTGATAAATTTTGCAATGCGTTCAACCCCATCTTTACCATAAAAAATATTACTCAGAGAAGCCCTTGCCTTTTTCTTTATCAATGTATCTGTACTATATAAATGCGCAAAAAAGCTGTCTAATTTTGGCTCAAACACGCCTGGTTTTTTCTTATTGCCGATAGGCATAAAACTATTAAATACCTCATTAAGAAATTGATTATTGATATTATTACTATCTCTTATGGCAATAACGCTGTAGAGCTTATTTTCATGGAGTAATTTGAGCACTTCATACCTACGTACTGTATTGGTATCGGCCCATACTAATTTATATCCCACTGTGGTGGGTGTACGTTGTATCCATTCTTTTGATCGAAGCACCCAGTCTTCCGAAAAACTTTCTTCTTCTAATTCATTTTTCCAAAATGTGGCGGAATCCTTTGATTGAAAATATATAGGATATTCATTGGTTGAAATTAAAAGTTCATCACCTGTGCTATCATTGAATATTTTGGTATAACGATTATCTGCCCAATAGACATCTCCTTGTATTTTGCTGATGTATTCTTTATCATTGAGAATACGGGTTACTAAGGACGCTACAAATGAATCAATCTTGGGAACTGAGGATGATAGTATAGAATAACCCAACAAGGTATCCGTAAAAAGTTTTGACGCACCATACTGCTTTTCAGTAAATGTGAATGAAGGAAAGAAGCGTGTACTAAATTGAGATTTTTTTTCAGCTCTTTCACCAATTAAAAAATATTGATTTCCGTTTAGTATTGCCATTGTATTCATAAACCCCCCACCCTTTAATAAGTAGGTTGACTTTAAAGAAGGCATATTCTGAACGCTGCCTTTCTGACTACTGATTTCTTTTTCTATACAATCTGATGCCATGAAACTTTCAGTTATCAATCTTACATCAAAACTGTCTTCTTCCAAAAAATTGTAATTATATAAATTCTTCTTCCAAACAAAATAGCCATTGCCTGTAGCTTCATCATAAGCCTCATATTCCCATCTATCATTTTCATCTTTTTGAATTGTATTACAGGATATATCTGCTTGATGTGGCATGTCTATTTTAAACCCGGATTGGTTCGTTGTAAAACTGCTCCACTCCTGCTTGGATGCGGGTTTTATGTAGATAGAATTAAAAAACTTTGTAGCCTCTTCACCCTCCACATAGTTTCCGGTTCCGCTCATTTTAAAAACAATAATTTCAAATGGAGTTACAATGATTTGATAACGCTGTACATCTCCACGCCTTGTTTTATTGCTGATATCAAAACCAGGATAACCGTTTGTAACGATTTCCTTTTTTGATAATATTTTTCCCGGAATATTTTCATACAGAAGGCTGTCAATTTTTTCCATTACATCCAGTGGTTTCTGGCCGAGAAGCACCCCATTCGTTTTTACACGAGTTACCATATAGTATGAGCCATTTTCCATATCGGCATACTGCCACAATGGGTTTTTACTTTCAAAGCTGTTGTTTAATTTATACAGCTTACCGGGCATTTGTACTTTTATAAATCCATCATCAGTGCCCTCTTCGTGAAAGCTCACAGGCACAACCATTTTATCAACAGTCTCTTTCATTGCAGCATCACGGTCCTGCATAAAAATTGGCCTCAGTTTATAACCTTTTTTGCGAAGCAATTCTATTACACCTCTACTACCAGGTAAATGTGCAGCACCCACCCCAGTAAAAAGGGATAATTTTTTTAGAAGAGAATCAATAGATGCTGCTTGAATTTCGTTTCTCTTATACAGAAAAAGCTCTGTGTATGCCGGAGAATTATTTTCAAACTGATTAAGGGAATCTAAAGCATCTAAATCTCCTTTTCGATACGCTTCTTTTATTTTTTTCTGGATATCAAATGCACTTTCCCCGTCTGTATCTTTTGTTTTTACATTTTTCTCTTTTACTGATGCCACATATGCATCTGTGAGTATAATTTGTGTGGTTTTGTAATCCTCCACGCCACCTGCTAACTTACCATATTTGCGCCCTGTTTGATAAATGTATAAATCTAAGTAGGTGTCTTCTTCATAATCTTGATTTGCAGCTACGCTGCGATAAAGTAACCCATTAATTTGCTGTGGTTTACTGGTGAGGGCTTCTTCTAAATTTTCATAATAATATTTTAATTGAAAGGAATGTTCATTCAAAAAATCACCAGCATATTGTTGCAAATAATATTTGCCATAATCCTTTTGAGCAGCATCTATTTCCATCATGTCGTCCTGCCAGTTTTGAGGATTTAATTCCAAAGCAACCATATCTACAGATTGCATAGCATTATAGAATGAATCACTTAGATTAAATGCCAATTTCATGCTAACATGCATGGTACCAAAAAGATAAGAAGGTTTTTTTAAACCGTTGCCGGTTATTTCCCAAAACACACTGGGGTATTTTCCCTGTGGTTTGCCGATTGTTGTTTTTACTTTTTGGGCTTGGGTATGGCTGATGTTTACAGCACACATTGAAATTGCAAGGATTAGGTATTTGTACATTTAAAATTTTTTACAAATGCAATTATAAGTTGCTGTATGTAAATAAAAAATTTACGTGTAGGATATAATTAATCATCTCAATGTTACCTATTACATTTGGTGCACAATTATGAAGGTTCAACAGTACAAAACTTCCAATCTATTTTTCATTGCCACAGGCATTATACTGGCTTTTTTTATCTATTATCTTAATCCATTTCATTTGGAATTAATAGCCTCAAAAGCAGTAGCAGCAGCTATTCTTATGATATTTTGGTGGATATCAGAAGCACTACCCATGCCTGTGGTTGCACTAACTCCGGTAGTGCTGCATCCCATGCTTGGGCTTAGCACCATTGAAGAAACCACAAAAGCATATAGCAACCCTGTTATATTTCTTTTTATGGGAGGATTTATGCTTGGCCTTGCAATAGAAAAATGGAATGTGCACAAAAGAATTGCTTTAAATATTCTACATCGTACAGGTGCCGGTGGCAATAAAATTATTTTAGGCTTCATCATAGCAACCGCTTTTCTGAGTATGTGGCTGAGCAATACAGCTACAACCATGATGATGTTTCCCATTGCCGCCAGCGTTATAGCAGTGGTAAGAGATCATAGCACGCTAACAAAGGGGTATCGTAATTTTGCATTATCGCTGATGCTGGTTATTGCTTATGCCAGTAATATAGGTGGCATGGCTACACTTATTGGCACTCCACCCAATGTAGCTTTTGCAGCATTTATTGAAAAAAAATATGGCTACAATATTCAGTTTGTTGATTGGCTACAGCTTTGCCTACCCATGGTGGTATTCTTATTGTTTGCACTTTATTTTGTACTCACAAAACTTCTTTTTAAAAATGATATAACGCACAGTGAAGCCGCTCAGATATACATAAACAAAGAGTTGCAGGCCTTAGGCCCCATGTCCAACGCTGAAAAAAAAGTACTTACTATATTTATTTTGACCGCATTGTTATGGATACTAAAAGATGTATTAATAACCATATTGCCATTCAAGTTAGATGATAATATGATTGCAATTTTTGGTGCAATAGCGCTATTTGCAATGCCTGTAAATAAGCATGAAAATGGCCAAAAAACACAGCTGCTAAACTGGTCAGATACCAGTAAAATGGCTTGGGGTATATTACTTCTATTTGGAGGAGGCATTGCATTAGCAAGCTCTTTAGAGCACTCTGGTGTAATGGAAAAACTGGGACATAGTCTTTCAGCTTATACAAACCAACCAACTTGGCTTCTCATCTGTATAGTGGTTACTTTATCCATTTTTTTAAGTGAAGTGATGAGCAATGTGGCACAGGTAATTATACTGGCTCCTGTGCTTGCTGCATTAGCGGATAATATGGGTGCTGACCCACTCCTGCTAGGCATACCAATGACACTCGCTGCAAGTGCTGCTTCTATGCTGCCAATGGGAACGCCACCAAATTCAATAGTTTTTGGTAGTGGTCATATAAGCCTGCGGCAAATGTTGAAAGCAGGATTTGTTCTAAATCTTATTTGTGTATTGCTGATAACCCTATTCGGGTCTTTTGTATTACCGCATATTATGCAGGTTTTAAAATAATGCATACATCGTTTATGGATACAAACGAAGTGGCAATACGAACTCCACCACATTTCTATTTTCGTTGTGGTTTGCATAATTTAAGAGATAGCTGTACCTTATACCAAAGCTTATATCCTGTTGATTAAACCATCTTGTATCAAAAAATAATTCGGCACCCACAGTTTTATAAGAAAGTAACCTACTGGTTCGTTTGTTCCTTGCTTTTGTGCTTTCAGCAAATAAATTCAACCTTGTTCTATTCAAAAAAAACAGTTGTCCAAAACCCCAATCAGGATAAAATAGAGGAAGCTGATAATTGACCCCAAACCTACTCATGCGTGGATAGTCAATAGCATTATAACCTCTGCTAAATGGAAATACATTCGTAAAGAAATAATTTTTCAAAGTATCTCTACGTTGATAGGCAAGGTTAAAAGCAAGACTATGCGTTTTGAGGATTCCAGGCAAATACAGATTAGTAAAAAAGGTAAAATTGTTAGCAGGTATATTCACGGCATGCCTGCTACGTGCAGTAAAAGTAAAACCCAATCTTGGCAGTACTTGTTGCTTTGACCGCTGAGAAAAAACACTATACTGCAAAGTGTTGCTGGAGTAATAGACTGTACGATTATTAAAAAATATTTTTGAAAAATCATCATAAGATCTTTGATTAATATTTGCACTACTGCTTAGCGTAAGGTACTGATAAACTTTTCCCTTTGAAAAATTCAGCGGAAGCTGTAATCCTACAGCAGCGGCAGTTTCATTCCAACTGATTAAAGTATCCGGTGCTAATAAAACATTTCTATTGTATATATAAGATGCTGAAAAATAGGGCTGCAAAAAACTGCCGCCAAACACTCCGGTATATACACCCTGATGATATCCTTCATTGGCATTGTACAAGTAAGTAAGCTGACTTTGGAAAGTATTCAATACATTTTCACTATACAGGGTAAGCGAATATTCAGGTATGTCAAATGTGGGTAAGAGACTATGAAAATTAAACAGATTCGATGCTTTTTTATATTTGGTAGGAGTACCCAATTTATCGTTCGAAAGATCTGCGGCAATATCATAATTGGATAATTTAAAATTGCCTGCATATAATAATTTCAATGTGTCTCTGCCCATTTCCAAGGGCTGCCAATTTGCTTTTGTTTGTAATAATTTATACCCACCTTCGGTGAATGAGGAAGTAAGAATGGCTTCTTTATTGATTATAGCTGCCTGATACCTACTGAGCGGTCCGGAGGACAGAAAAAACATTTTTCCTGTTTGGATGTTTGCGGCACAAATTGCATCTCTTCCATTGTATGTACAAGAGTATGTTACAGTATCACCCTGTACGATTGGAAATCCAATAATATGATTGGCAAATGGGATGATATTTTTTTTAGCACCTGTTTCTATATTGATTTGTTGCAAAGCCATGAGCCCAGCAGCATTGCGTGCCACAACAATAATTGATGCATCATCAGCAGTAAATTTTGGATGGCTGTAAATGATACCCTGCTGTGCAGGAATTTTTTTTCCAACACTGCCATCATCGCTTATTAAAACTAAATTTGATTGTGTAAGATGCTCCATATCTACAGCAACAATTTTATTATCATGATGACTTATATCTGGTGAAAAATATTTTGTTTTAGTAATGATTGTTTTTTCTTTTTTGGTATCAATATCTAAGGTTTTGATAATGGTATATTCTCTATTGCCCCAGCGCACATCAGGTTGCCAAGCTGCATAAACAATTTGTCTATTATTATAGGAAAAATAATCATCAGCCGCTATATCTTTTATGGCTATCTTCTTTTCATAGCCATTCAGATTATTGAGTACAAACACAGGTATATCCTGCAATGTAGTTTTATAACTCACAAAAGTATCGGCATGCACCTGGTAGGGAAATCGATAATCCACAATTCTGTTATTTATTTCTGCCACAGGTGTTTGTACCCATTTATCAAAACTGGTATCCTGGCTACTCATTTCCTGCTGCCATATTGAGTTATAGTGTGATAAAGCCGCAGAAACAAACTGCTTGTAGTCAATATTTTTTACCTGTTTTAAAGATTTTTGCAAAGGATAAAAACTGTGCAGGCTGGATGCATCTTTTACCAAGGGAGTCCAAAAATCTTCACCATATTTTTCCATGCCATATAGTAAGAGTAAATAACCAAGTTGATAATGATCAGGGATATAATTTTTGAAACTTGTGTTTCTGAGTTGCATATAATTATAAGTCTTACCTGCAGCATACAAACTTTTATATCCATTGAAAAAAGAGGGGAGTCGGCCACGGCCTTGTTTTGTTAATCTTGTTTCATTATACACAGCATCTCCTTCAAAATACCAATTGGGAATAGCAGCGGCGTTAGCAGCACTACGTCCATATTCTCCTAAAAGTACACCTGCAATTTTAGCTGTACCTCTATTAAAAAAATTATACTGCTGCACATGTCTGTATTCATGTACGGACAATAAAGAAGACCAACTCTGGGAGCCCAACGAAAACGGGTCTTGTGGTGGCATCAAAAAATATTCACTACGCCAAGGCCCAAGACCTACATAACCATTTGAAATAATTCTGCCGGGCTGCAATACTATAGGGATTGATTTATGCTTACTATCTTTTTCAATCGGAAAATCATGTTGCACTTTAGATACCTCAAGTGCTACTTGCAAGGCAATGCTATCAATGCCTTTAGGGAAAATGACGGTAGTTGCATTACTATCAATTTTACTGAATGGAAAACGGGAGGGTATCCCACCAAAAATCTGTGCATGTATGCTATTGTTCAAACCAAAACAAAGCAGAACGTAGAGCATGAAAGCTTTGCTATTTGCAGGGAAATATGATATCATAATTAAGTTGTAAAATTAGGGTTTAGGCACCAAAGGGTTATTTTCTTTGAATAGGCAATTCATTTGGTATTAAAAAAATGAATAATAAACCATTAACCACAGTAATATTGGCGGATGAAAAAAGCTTTGGTGCAATTGCACATTGCAGTACTACTTTGGGGGTTTACAGGAGTCTTTGGAAAACTCATTCAATTAGATGCAGTATTATTGGTTTGGTGGCGTATGTTGATTACATCAATAAGTTTTTGGATGCTTTTTTTATTTCAGAAAAAATTACAAAAACCTAACGCAAAAGACATATTGGGGATTGCCGGAAATGGGATAATACTTGCTTTACATTGGGTTTGTTTTTACGCAAGCATAAAGATGGCCAATATATCCATAGCACTTACCTGTTTGGCTACTTCAGGATTATTTAGTGCATTGGTAGAACCACTATTTTTTAAGAAAAAAATTAATCCCCTCGAAATTGTTTTTGGAGGTTTAGCACTTGTAGGAGTGGGAATGATTTATTATGCTAACCTGCAATTTTCCATCGGCATTTATATTGGTTTGTTATCGGCTTTGCTAACAGTATTTGTATCTATCTTCAACAAAAAATTTACCCATATTTATGAAGCAAATACAATTGCGGTATATCAGATGACGGGAGGATTTGTTGGACTTTCAATACTACTTCCTATTTTTTATAGTGGAGGTTTGCCAACACAAATTTTCCCTGAAAACATGGACTGGTTATGGCTTTTGATATTATGCTGGGTTTGCACCATGCTCACTTTCTCATTATACATCAGGGCATTAAAAAAAGTATCTGCATTTACAACAAATCTCACATTTACACTTGAGCCTGTATATGGAATTGTACTTGCATTTCTCCTGTTTAGAGAGGATAGGTTGATGTCCACTTCTTTTTATTTTGGGTTATTGTTGATTCTGTTATCTGTTGTACTGGAGTTGGTCATGAAAATGAGGCAAGAGCATAAGAATGAATTATCTGTACTATATGAAAATACTTAGTTTATTTCAAAAATGCTTAAAAAAATAATATATAGCAATAGATCCAATAATATTTGTGCATAAATGAAAATGATTGTTTCAACATGGGTTGTAAATAAATACTGAACCTGATATATTTGCTCCATGCTAAGTATTCAACTAAATAAGCTTCAATTCGAAGGTACACATGGTGTACACCCAGAAGAAAAACTCACCGGTGGGAGATTTGAAGCGGATGTGGTGGTACAATTTGAGCCCCGCAATATTCCAATTCGATATATGGATGAAACTATTGATTATACCCGTATATATGATATCGTAAAATCAGTATTAGACGAACCAGCAGAATTGATTGAAACCCTTGCTACAGAAAGCGTACACCGATTGCTGAGTGCTTATGGAAACGCAGAATATGTTTCTGTTTCTGTACGAAAGTTAAATGCGCCCATTGAAGGTTTTAAGGGTGAAGTTGGTGCTCAATTTGAATGGAAGCGTCATAGTGGAAACCATAGCCGTAGGTAAAATTAATACGTTCCTATGAAATTATTCTTTCTACTCTTATTCACTTCTATGAGTCAAATAGCTATTGCTCAGTCCGTATCAGAGCTATTAAATCAGGCTATTGAAATTGAGAAAAAATTGGATGAACCGCTTGCTTTAGAGGCTTATAAAAAAGTACTTGAAATAGATGATAAAAATCTAAAAGCTTTGGTGAAGTGTGCAGAATATTGTTCATCAATTGGTGCTCGCCAAAAATCATTATCAGATCGAAAACCCTGGTACCTAAATGCACAGTCCTATGCATTACAAGCCATAAAAACATATCCCGATGCAGCAGAGGCAAATTATACGATGGCTCTTTGTGCCGGTAAACTCACCGAAACCGAAGACGAAAATAAAAAGATAGTAGAATATGTAAGGCAAGTAAAAATATATGGAGATAAAGCATTTGCATTAAATCCTAATGATGCCAAAACAAATTATATAATGGGCAAATGGCATTACCAGATGATTACTCTTTCATGGGTAAAAAAGACAGCAGTAAAGGCATTCTATGGTGGTTTGCCAGTGGCAACATTGGATAGTGCAATTAAATACATGGAGAAATGTAGGAGCTTGGATAAATATTTTGCACTAAACTATTTAGACCTAGCAAAAGCCTACAATCAAAATCGTGAACCTGCCAAAGCAATTGCCATTTTAAATCAATTGGTAAAATTGCCAACACGCTGCTATGACGATACGGCAATTAAAGAAGAGGGAAAGAAATTGTTAGAAAAATTAAGCTAAATATAAAACGATGGAATTGAAAGAACTTTTTGAACAGGCCATTGCCAATAGTAAATTATTATCTCAAAAACCGGATAACGAAACTTTATTAAAATTATATTCTTTATACAAACAAAGTACAGAAGGAGACAATGACAGCCAAGCACCTGCAAACCCGTTTGATTTTGTAGCAAAAGCAAAATACAATGCATGGTCTGCACTAAAAAGTATTTCAAAAGAAGAAGCTATGCAACAATATATAGATGTTGTAAACAAATTAAGGAGTTAAACAACACAAAACCCAACTCTGATCAAACATGTCCATGATAAGTCAATGTAATTTTTCTGTATTTGCATGAAAAAAATATTGAAAACAAAATAAAAGTCAGTTAATAATCTTAAAATCAGGGACACACTTTATTCATTTGAATTTCACTTCTTGATGAATAATAGTCAAAAGAGGTTCTGATTTAATTGAAAGAAAAATATTAACTATAGTCAAAAAAAAATCCCACCAATTGGTGGGATTCAGTTTTATACAAGAATTTCTTAATTACCTACTGCAGTAAGATCAATTGTATTACTACCACCAGTAGCAGGTTGTATGTTTTTATTCATACGACTCATAGACACATTACCAGACTCATTTAAGTATTTGATAATGGCATCCATTCTGCGGTCTGTAATGGCATATTTATCACTACCTGTTAAAGTAAGTGTACATACAGGGCTTGCATTCAATTGTGCAGCTACACTGTTTAGTAATGATTTTGCACTGCTGCTCAATGTAGAACTTCCTTTTGCAAACTGTATGCTTGGTAAAGCACCTACATTACATTTTGGAGTTACAACAATCTGCTTGCAGCATTCTGGATCTGGGCATTTACCAACACCATTAGCATCAACTGGGAAACAATGTTTTTGAGTCAATTTTTCTTGATCTTTACAATCAGGAACACCGTCACCATCAGTATCTAAAGTAACACCATGAGTATCAACAGGGCAACCCGCTGGCGTATTTGGCTCTAAGTCAAAATAATCGCAAACTCCATCACCATCACCATCAGCACATGGAGGAGGAACAATATTTAAGTGACGAGGGCTGTTCAACTCATTATACACATAGTTGTTTGGGTTAACCCACCAAAGTGGTTGGATAGCTTTATCAAAGTCACCTAAGTTAATGTTTAAACGTAAATGTGTAGCACTCCATGTATCTTTATTTTGACCTAATATAATACCGTCTAACTCATCCATAAAAGCGGTTGTCCACTTTTGCTCAATACCAATATTGATACGATCGGACAACTTACGAGAGTAACCAATACCATAGCTAAAGCCAGCACCTATTAATTGATTATCATCAAACCGACCGAAAACGTTCGTACGATTTTCAGAAGCAAACGCTGCGTTATTTTCATATTCTCCATCCAAGATGTTTTTGGCGGCGTCTCTTACATCTTTACGATTTTCGCCATTAAACTCAGCACCGTTGTAATTGTAGATATTGTCATTTCCATCAACCACATCAGCATCCACGTCAGCAGACCATCCATTGATACCAGTTAAGAGATACCAATCGGATTTTGGATTGCCACGATAAAAATTTAAATTATTCAAACTTACAAGCATTTCTAATGCAAGACGATGTGTTGCATTCTTATAATTCAATATGTAAGGTGTGAATTCCTGATCAGGATTTTGAGGATCTCTTTCACCATAAGCATTTTTCCATGGATTATAGTTATTTGATTTACCTTGATTATATGGTACATACCTTGTGGTAGTTTCGCCGTCTAATCCGTAATTGAAAGAACCTTCCCAAAGGCCCCTTAATGAAACAACATGACCTACAGCACGACGTAAAGACACAGATCCACCAAAACCAGGACGTGCCCAAACATCACCACCAGCTATCCAGTTAAGACCACCTGAAATACCCAACTCCCACATATTGCGAGGTCTTGCAGGATAAGGATTTTGATGATTTGAAAATTCTGTGTACTGAGTCATGTGTTTGGATGAAATCTTTGAAGAGTCATACACCCAGTTTGCATCGGTACCCTGAGCCATTGATAGCGTGTATCCAAATACTGCTAAGGCCAGAGATAAAATGGTTTTTTTGCTCACCATAACGTTTTTTTTAGTTTTAATTGTTTTCCTAAAATTTGAAGTTCTGTACAAATGTAATCACTGGCATGTAATATCCAAAAATTAATTTTATACAATTGATAAAATGTTTAATAAGTGTGAAATAGATTAATAATCTTAATCTCTATATTTTCAACTTATTTTGCGCAAAGATATAACTATCAAACACAAAATGAAAAAAAGCACCAAATTAATTGAACACAATATAATCGCATTTGAAGCATATTTTAGTCAGGCTGTCAAAAGCAGGGCTGCCTTATTGGATCATATTACAAAATATATTGTTAAGAGAAAGGGTAAGCAAATGCGACCCTTGTTTGTGATGCTTTCTGCAAGACTTGGTGGTGATATAAATGAACAAACATATAGAGCGGCGGCTTTAGTAGAGCTTTTACACACTGCCACTCTGGTGCATGATGATGTTGTAGATGAAGCTGACCAGCGCAGAGGATTTTTTTCGATCAATGCATTATGGAAGAATAAAATTGCCGTATTGGTTGGAGATTATTTGCTTTCTAAGGGTTTACTGCTTTCCATAAACAATAAAGATTTTGAAATACTCGGTTTATTGTCCGAAGCTGTACAGCAGATGAGTGAAGGAGAATTATTGCAAATGGAGAAAACACGCAGTTTGAATTTAGATGAATCAGTTTATTACGAAATAATAAAAGGGAAAACGGCTTCTTTACTCTCAGCTGCCTGTGCAGCAGGGGCGGCTACTACATTTGAGCAGCAAGCTGATATCCTTAAAATCAAAAAATTTGGAGAGTATGTAGGTATGGCATTTCAACTCAAGGATGATTTATTTGACTATGGGGAAGCAGGAATTGGTAAACCTACTGGTAATGATATAAGAGAGAAAAAAGTTACCCTGCCGTTGTTATACACACTCAATAACTGTGATAAACAACTTCGCAGAAAGTTGATTTATATCATCAAGAATGAAAATACAAATAAAGAAAAGATTAGAGCAATTACATCTGCTGTTATGGAACAAGGGGGCATTGCTTATGCTCAGCAAAAAATGGAGGTTTATAGAGATGAGGCACTTAAAATTCTTTATGAATTTCCAGAATCTGATACTCGAGAAGCTTTAGAAGAAATGGTAAGATATACCACTGACAGAAAATTTTAGTGGAAAAAAGATGGACAATATTACCCTGGCAGGATGCACCTGTAGCCCAACTGAAAAATGAGTTGGGCATTCATACAGCTATTTGTAAAATACTAACACAAAGAGGGCTGCTCTCTTACAACGATACCAAAAATTTTTTTAGACCTGCACTGGATCAAATACACAACCCCTGGCTGATGAAGGATATGCAGCAGGCTGTACAGCGCATCCAGCAAGCGTTTGAAGCTCAAGAAAAAATTTTGATTTTTGGCGACTACGATGTAGATGGCACAACGGCCGTGGCCTGTATGTTTATGTTTTTGCAATCTCTTCATACACAAATTGATTATTATATTCCTCACCGATACCGAGAAGGATATGGTGTAAGTAAAATGGGAATTGATTATGCATTTGATAATCAATTTTCTTTAATTATTTCTTTGGACTGTGGCATAAAATCCACAGATCTTATTACTTATGCAAAAGCAAAAAATATTGATTTTATTGTTTGTGATCACCACCTGCCGGACGATGATCTACCTCCTGCTATTGCTATATTGAATCCGAAACAAAAAGATTGTAGCTATCCCTTCAAAGAGCTTTGTGGATGCGGTGTTGGACTAAAACTGATACAGGCTTTGTGCGAAAGATTTCAATTGCCAGATAGCAATTGGCAATGTTATTTAGATTTTGTAACTGTGGCAATTGCCGCAGATATTGTACCCATCATTGACGAAAACAGAATCCTTGCTTTTTATGGTTTAAAAAAAGTAAATGAAAACCCTGCTCAAAGTTTAAAAGCATTATTATTTTTGGGTGCACAAAAAGATACCATTCATATCAATAATTTAGTTTTTGTTGTGGCCCCACGAATAAATGCTGCCGGCCGTATGGATGATGCAAGAAAAGCCGTAGAACTATTTTTAGAAACTGATTATGAAAAAGCTTTAGCCAAAGCCGAACTACTGCATGCAGACAATACAGAACGAAAAGAAGCAGATTTAAGTATAACAGAAGAGGCATTGGCCATACTGGAAGATCAATCAAATAAGGGCTTCAAACATAGTACGGTTGTATATAGAGAACATTGGCATAAAGGAGTGGTAGGCATTGTAGCCAGTCGATTAATAGAATCATATTACCGACCAACAGTAGTGCTTACAAAAAGTGGAAATATTGCAGCAGGTAGCGCAAGGTCTGTTCGTGGCTTTAATTTGTATGAAGCCATACATAGCTGTAGGGAACATTTATTAGGATATGGTGGCCATTTTGCAGCAGCCGGTCTTAGTTTGGAATTAGATAAAATTGATGCTTTTGCAGTGGCATTTGAGCAAACAGTTGCAAAAACAATTTCTCCAGAACTTTTGGTGCCTGAAATAATTATAGATGCGGCTATTCAGTTCAGCGATATCAATTTAGTTTTCTATAATATCATCACGCAAATGGAACCATTTGGACCAGAAAATATGCGACCAGTTTTTATAACCAATCAGGTAAAAGAAACAGGCTATAGTTGTATTGTAAAAGAAAAACATATTCGATTTATATGGCAGCAAGACGATATCAGTTTTTCAGGTATTGGTTTTGGCATGTCTGAAAAATTTGCCTTACTAAAAAAGGACTCCTATTATGATATTGTTTATACCCTTGACTTGAATAAATGGAAAAATACTAAAACAATTCAATTGCGTATGATTGATTTCAGGCCCTCTATCAATTATTAAGCGCAGCGTCTATTTATTACCTGCCTGAATAACAATTTTCTTAGAAAGCATTGCATATCGCTCTGTAAATATTGCTGTAACCTGCATAGGAGAATATTTTCTAAGTATGGCAGGATGCAAAATAAATTCGTAAGGAGCAAGTGTGAGTTTTCTATTAAATGTTTGCAAAACAGTATCTTGTACTAAGTCTTTTATTTCAACATATAAATTGCCTTCTACTTTCATGCCTAAGCGATTGCTGAGTAAAACATTTCTCTGATTTTGATCAGCCCTTCCTTCTTGAAATTCCATATCGATAGCATCAATAAAAGGCAGCATGGTAATGATGGGTGGTTTGCTACAGAAATGCTTTATACTTTCTTTTGAATAAAGAGCAGCTGCAAACATGTTTTTTCCTTGAGGCTTCAAATATTTTAATATCATAGATAATCTAAATACATTTTCTGCATCTGAAATCCTAGGATAAATTCTATGACCATTCAGCCAATATTGAGCTCCTAAATCTATATGTGGCAATATGATTTTAAAAGAATCTTTTCTTGGGGCCGCATCAAAAAAATCATCCTGCAACTCAAAATAAAATCTGGCAAACAATGAATCTGAGAAAATTTTTTGCTGGGCATTGTTATTGTATTCAAATACAGTCCAATCTGCATCTTCAAAAGAACTATCTTGAAAATTGGTAGTGTATTTAGAACTGTATTTACAATACTCAAGTGTAAATGGATGTTGTGCTTGAATGGTAATAGTAATAGCACAACTTATGTAAAACAATAAGCTTTTCATTCAATTGGATTTACTGCAAATCTAAGGCCTGACTATATTATTTTTTTAAAAATTTCACTGATATGCACAATTATATCAGAGGCAGTTAAGGATTCCATGGAAATATTTCTTATGGCAAGGTCAGCGGAAAGTCCATGCAAATTGAGGCCCATAATGGCAGCATCTTGGGGCGCATACCCTTGTGCCAGTAAAAGGCCGCAAACATTCCAGTCAATACATCACCTGAACCTCCTTTCGCCATGCCGCATTACTCGTAGGGTTGTAAAAAGATTTTCAATCAATGGCAATGAGTGAGTAATGTACTTTTAGAATGATAATTATTTTGTTCGCTAAGGATATGGATAAAGCTTTTTCAGCCCGATGGAAATCATTTTCGCAGACCCAAAAAGTCTGTCAAATTCTTTTGGATGTGGCGTTAAAATAGAATGTGGTGGCAATTGATTTAATAAATCTTTATAATTAGAAATTATAGTGATGGCATCTGCATCCAGCACCATGTCTTCATTTGACTGTTTAATCATTTTTGCCAATAAGTCTGTGCTTTCAAAATCGGTGCCCATGACGGGTCGGGCAGCATAAGTGTATTTTTTTTGATCTTCAAAAAGCAGCTCGCTTGATGTCATAACTTCTGGAAGCGCAATACGTGCGGCCTGAAGTGCCCACTCCTCTGAGACTAATGTGGTCAATCGGGCTCCAGTTTTTAAACATGAAGCAGTTGCAAGCAAAGCAGTACCGATTTGTATTTGGAACCTGCTACCAATTCTACATGACCATGATTTCCTTTGTGTGCAAAAGCAGATCTGTGTTTGTAGATTGTTTTTATATCCTGCACTGTGGTGCAATAAATATTGCTGTTTTAATTAGTGAGAAAATATGCATGCAGTCTAATATTTACAACAACAACATCACCGATATGAGGCTGATTTTCCTGCATCAAAAAACATGGTTTCATTACTTGAAAAGTGATGGTAATATTGGCCTGAATTTTTACGGTATTGGCCGAACTTTTGTGTGTAAACATTCCAGAAGAAGTGTCCATGGAAATAGTAAAATGACTATGGTCATTAATATGCTTAATCAAACTTGCAGATAGACCCGCAACAGGCTTATTCAGTCCTGTAGCAAATATTGTATCAATGCATAAATCGGATGCATTGATAGTTGGATAATTTTCTATTGTTTGTGTATAAAATGTATGGTATTGGTAATGCTGTGCAGCCTTGAAAGATTTGTCTGAAAGCAGTCCGTGCCGGGGTTTCCAAAATCAAGTATATACATGTTTATGGCCACATCGAGAAGACAATTAGCCTTTTGTTGGAGCAAGCGATAAGCAATCACTAATCCATCGCCACCTTTATTGCCTTTTCCACAAAATTTGTTGAATGCATCTATTTCATCAGTTAATTGTGTATTGATGCAATCAAATACAGCAATGCCCACTCGCTCCATTAGAGCAATTAATGAAATGGGCCCATGTAAAATGCCATATGCATCCCATTCCTACATTTGACCCGGATCTTGTAAAATGATTGTCATAGCTTAAGTTTAAAAACCAATTTCCTGAATAGGATCCCAAAATTTCTGATAAAAATCAATCACTTTATCCTGCGCTACTAATGTGCCTTCTTTTTTTAATTGTTCTTCCATAAAAGTGGGCGTTTTAAAATGCATTTTCCCACTAAGCATTCCATTCCTGTTTACCACACGGTGAGCCGGAATTTTAGGATTATGATGACAGGCATTCATTGCCCAGCCAACCATACGGGCTGTTAAACCAGAGCCCAGGTATTTTCCAATGGCACCATAGGTAGTTACTCTTCCTTTTGGCACCAACATAACTACATCCCAAACATTTTGAAAAAATGATGGCTCTGCTTTTGCAGGCTTGCTGTTTCTACTTTTTCCAAAAGATTTTTTGTTTTTTATCATCGCCATAAAGATAAGCTATTGAAATTATTTTTATGGCGAATAGAAATTTATTGGACTACTATGTTGTGGGTTTCTTTTTGATCACCCATTATAAATACGACTGTATAGCTGCCTGCGGCAATATTGCCAATGTGTAAATGACCTTTATTGAAACCAATTACTGCATAGAGGTCATCATCTAAGATTAAATTGCCTTTTGCATCATATAGCCTTGCTTTGAGGGTGCCGGCTTGCTCCGCCTCAAATTCTATCATCAAATGTGCAGGACTTGTTAGAGGATTGGGACTAAGCTTTGTTATTATTTTTACTGATGCACTTAGATTTCTGAATAAACTTACTTGTGATGTAGTAGAAGAACCATCCACATCTTTAATTTTTATGGAGTAATAATAAAACCTCTGTTTACTTATTGTATTATCGGTGTAGCTATAATTTTTTTCTGTGGTGCTATTTCCAGCTGGAGCAATTTCAGCAATTTTTTCAAAATGAATACCGTCAATGCTTCGCAATACCTCAAAGGACTGTGTGCCTTGCTCAGATGCTGTAGCCCATTGCAGCAATGCTTTGCCTGCTGGTGATGAAGTCACCTGAAAAGATTTTAGTATTACAGGTACCACAGCTTCAACTGTAATTGTGCCAATCATACCAAATGCCTCATGCGGAGTACATACATAATTGTAAAGACCGA
This sequence comes from uncultured Parafilimonas sp., assembly GCA_937892395.1. Classification (GTDB taxonomy): domain Bacteria; phylum Bacteroidota; class Bacteroidia; order Chitinophagales; family Chitinophagaceae; genus CALAGJ01. The sequence goes on along the minus strand of CALAGJ010000012.1, from coordinate 13,094 downwards.
GCACTGTGGGTGTGTAGTTAAAAACAGTACTACCGGAATTCATGGGTTTATCCCAAGATGCAGCACCAGCTGGTATGGTTGCTGATGTAGTTGTATGACTGCCATTAACCCAAACAAATTTTACAACATCACCCAAACTGATGGTGAGTGCAGAAGGTGTAAATTGAAAATTAGAAACTTGTACAGTAAATTCTGTAGCAGATAAAGAGAAAAATACATGCAGGAAAATAATCACGAATAATACTTTTTTCATTTTCAATTTTTTAGTGTGTGCAATGTAAGTAGAAGTTGGCATATATCAATCAGTGTTTTAAATATGGTCCAAATGCTTCTTCATAAAAATGGTACATGCAAAATGACCTGAATTTCCCAAAGGCTTATCTATGGATACAAAGCCGGCACGTTTGTACAAGCCAATTGCTTTTGATAATGATGGGAAAGATTCTAAATATAAGTCTGTATATCCCAACGATGAGGCCGCCTGAAAAACTTTATCCATAAGTTGGAGACCAAGACCATGCCCTCTATGATTGGGATGTATATAAAATTTTACTAACTCAGCATAGCCCAAAGGCAGTCCACATGTGGGGTACAGACCACAACCTCCTACAATTTCATGCTCATATAAAGCGATAAAATATGCAGATGCCTTCTCTTGAAATAATTCAAACAATGCATCAGTTGTTGGATCTGTATAAACAGTGCCGGGTAATGCTATATCAAACTCTTCAAACACTGCTCGAATGAGTGATGCTATTGCCTTATTGTCAGACTGAGTTATATTTCGAATGCTGTACATATTTCTGATATCAATAGGTATTATGAAAACATTAGATGCATATATGTGCTAAATTACTTAAATAGGTTTCATCCACGTTGGCACCTATTCCAATTCCTTCCGGAAGAAAAATAGTAGCACCATCATATGTTATTCCCCCAATTACTGGATCTATTTTATGACCAAGCATACAAGTGTCCATATCAAAATTAATTATATTGTCCATTGCTGTTGCAAAATGTGCAAATGCTGTAGCTGCCACGCGGCTCTCCAACATACCACCCATCATACATGGTATGCTATTATTATGGCATACATCATGAACCTTAATAGCTTCCGCAATGCCACCTGTTTTGGCAAATTTTATATTAACCATACTGCAACTGTTTGTATCAATCAATCTCATGGCATCATAATGATTGAAAACGCTTTCATCGGCCATGATGGCTATAGGAGATATTTTTTTTAATGCAGGCAATAAATAATCATCACGCTTGTGAAGTGGTTGTTCACAAAACGCTATACCGTAAGCGTGAAGCGAGGTTAAAACATGGCCTGCATCTTCAAAAGTCCATCCCTGATTAGCATCTATCCGTATTTCAATATCCATTCCAACAGACTGTCTAATGGCCTGTATGCGTGCAATGTCATCTTTTGGCTTTTTTCCTAGCTTCACTTTTATGCAATTAAAACCTTCTTGTATAAAAGCTAAAGCTTGTGCAGCCATGAATTGTGGCGCACCTATACCAATTGTAATATCTGTTTCAATAGTTTTCATTTTTTTACCACCAAGATATTGGTAAAGTGGGAGATTTGCACGTTTTGAAGCTAGATCGTACAAAGCCATATCGAAGGCACTTTTGATGGTATGATTGAATGCAATAAACTGATCTAATTCTATTAAACGCTCCTTAATGTCTGAGGTGTTTTTATGCTTCCATAATGATGCAAAATCCTGCGCCAATTCAAAACATGTATTTTGTGTTTCGCCGGTAATCATTGGAAATGCAGAACATTCACCCACTCCTATAAGACCATCATCAGTATGTAGTTGTATAAAAATATTTTGTGCAAAATCCATAGTGCCGGTGGCGATGGTAAATGGCACCATGGGAATACTATATTTATAAATGTCTGTGTGTGTAATCTGCATTGCGCAAATCAATTGTATTTCTTTATACAACACAATAAAAACAACAGTGCCATAGCTTAGATTGGTAAGGAATGCTTACAAAAAAAGTAGTGGGATGGCAATTCTAAATATGGTTAATTATAGATTGTCTATTTTATAAAATGCTTCAATGCAAATGGTGGCATAAATAATTTCTAAGCATGCTCTATTTTCAATGGTTGTATTACCAGTTATTCATCTGGCCTTCTACAGTGCGTTCTGGTTCTTTTGCTGCTTTGCTTTTCCAATCCGATTCATATTTTACAAACCAACTCAACCATAATGTGCGGGATAATCGCATCAACAAAGGCATAATGACTATTAATAAAAAAGTGTTGAAACCAAGCCAATAAAAAATGCTATTATCTTTAATTGAAAAACCAAGTATTACCCACCATGCCACGAATGTAGCCACTGATATGGCTACGGTAAGCGTATAACTCACATAGCCGGTGCCATAATAAAATCCTACTTCTAATTCAGTTTTTTGGCCACATACAGGGCATTTATCATGCATTCGCATATACTTATTGGCTTTAAGATGGTAAGCATTACTTACCTCAAAAAGGTTACCCTCTCTACATCTTGGACATTTATTGCGCAGTATAGTACTCAAGTATCCCGGCTTATTCCCCATAATAATGGATTTGCTGCAAAGCTAATATTACGACTAAGAAAAATAAAAAAAAGATACTTTAATCAGTAATAGTCAATTCTTTTAAACAAAAAAACTCTCGTACCAGCATATAGTACTAACTATTATCACCACCAAATTTCAATGCACCATCAAGTGATCTTTTAATTCCGATCTCTTTTTTGCAACGAAGCATCATTCGTCCACCACCATTCTGCTTTACCTCCGGAAAAGTTTTTCCATGTATTTAGGTTTACAAATCCTGCACCAGCGTTGTTACCTTTTATACTATAAGCTTTTACTGCTCTGCGCCTTTTATTCCACGTCAGTGGTTTATTTTTTTCACAGGTTTCAGGTTTACCCATTATTGTATTTGCATCTAAGAAAAAAGCCCTTCCAGATCCAAATATTTTGGCCATGTTATACTCATCAATACAAACTGCGGTTTGCTCTTGTACACCAATGCCTCTACTCATATATCCGCTATCCTGAAAAAGTCTTGCCATAAATCCAAATTGCCGTCCCTTTCTATCGGGATCATCATAATGTGTATCTGTAATTGTATTTTCCAACACAGGTATATGGATAAAATCGGTTGTGAATGTAATCAACTTATTGTATGGATTCTGCAACACTTGTGTGGATAATACGGAGCCATTTCTTGCATCAAAACAAGCCTGCCCAAGTATCATACATCCGGCACTAGTGCCACCAACAGTTACCTTCTTCGTATTAATTAGATAATCGATTGCCTCATTAGTGGCAGTGCCTTTCCAAAAATCTACATATTCCCATTGATCACCTCCAGCAATAAAGAGTGCTTCTGCATTTTTAATTTTATTGACAATAGCTGGATTATTGGCTTCCACACGGCTTGCTATTACAATGGTTTCTACAGAATTGACAGGCCACAGATCGTACATATATTGATTATAACCATCACCGCCAAAACTTCTGATAATCACAATATCTCCGCCTCCGCTACGCTTTAGCATCCATGTAATTGCAGCATCCACATCGGTACTGCCACCCATCAATACAAACCCTGGTATAGTTATAGCATCCACATTTGCGGTATCTCCTACAACGCCTATGCTGCCGCTTTGGGATTTGGAAATAACAGTATCTGCAAGAACAAAAGAATCTGCCTTTTTTGTACAGGCAAGACTGACAACAAATATAAAAAACAATCCGATTTTAAGATTCATGAGTAATTTATTTAAGCAATATCTATGAGCAAATAAAGTAAAGAAATAAATAGAAAGAACCTAAGGCTAAGTACATCAGATAGCCATCAGATGTATATTCATACCAACACTAAAAGCTATTCTCTTAATTTCGCCGCATGCTGGCAGGATTTAATAATATCACATTTGAATTTGGCGCAAGAGTAATTGTATCGGAAGCTACATGGCATATACATCCCGGAGAAAGGATTGGATTAATAGGCTATAATGGTACCGGGAAATCTACTCTTTTAAGATTGTTGGTGGGAGAATATCAGCCCTCAGCAGGAACTGTAGAAAAGAGCAGAGATACAACTATTGGATATTTACATCAGGATTTATTAAGTTTTGATACAAATGGTTCAATACTGGAAGTGGCAATGGATGCTTTTGTGAGGGTAAGAGCATTAGAAAAAGAAATAGAGCAAATCGGCAAGCAAATGGAAACGATGGATGCCGAAAAAGATGCAGTAGCTTATGATAAATTATTGCATGTTTATTCAGACTTGCTGCATGAAATGGATGTTCTTGATGGCTATAATATCCAGTACAAATCGGAAGAAGTATTACATGGTCTTGGCTTTAGTAATGAGGATTTGAACCGTCCGTTTAAAACCTTTAGTGGAGGATGGCGCATGCGGGTTTTATTGGCAAAAATGATTTTGCAGCAGCCCTCATTGTTGCTATTAGATGAACCTACAAACCACTTAGACCTTCCATCCATAGAGTGGTTAGAAAAATATCTGCAACACTATAAAGGAAGTGTTGTAATAGTAAGCCATGACCGTTATTTTTTAAACAGAATGGTGAACAAAGTAGTGGAGTTATATCAACAAGAATTGCATATTTATACAGGCAATTATGACTACTATGAAACAGAAAAATTAATGCGGGTTGATTTGCAACAAAGGGCTTATGAAAATCAACAGGAATACATTAGACAGCAGGAGCGTTTTATAGAAAGATTCAGAGCAAAAGCAACGAAAGCCGCAGCAGCACAAAGTGCTATAAAACGATTAGATAAGCTTGACCGTATAGAACAAGTTGAAATAGAACGACCGAATTTAAAAATAAATTTTAGGATTGATAAAACACCCGGTAAAATACTCGCCTCATTAAAAGAAGCTTCAAAATCTTTTGGAAGTATTTCCATCGTAAAACAGGCAGACGCAGAAATTGAGCGTGGAGATAAAATAGCTTTGATAGGTGCCAATGGAAGAGGAAAATCAACCATACTGCGTATGCTGGCAGGTACAGAACCAATGGAAGGTGAGAGAACATGGGGTCATAATGTAGATGAAAGTTTTTATGCACAGCACCAATTAGAAGCACTTGATTTGGAGCATACTGTGTTAGAGGAAATGCAATATTGTGGAAGCGGAAAAAATGAGCTGGAATTAAGATCTATACTCGGTTGTTTTCTTTTTAGTGGAGATGATGCAGAGAAAAAAATTAAAGTACTGAGTGGTGGTGAAAAAGCAAGGGTGGCATTGGCCAAAGTAATCATCAGTAAAGCAAATTTTTTACTCTTGGATGAGCCTACAAACCATCTTGACATGCATAGTGTAAGCTTGCTAAGTGAGGCATTGAATAAATATGAAGGCTCCTATATTTTAGTAAGTCATGATAGGTATTTCATTTCAAAAACTGCAAATAAAATTTGGGAAATAAAAGATGGATTGATTAAAGAATTTAAAGGCAGTTATGATGAATATCTTGCGTGGAATGAAAGAATGGCAAAACAGCAAATACAGGAAAATATTGCTACAAATAAAACGATCGAAAAACAAGCTGAAAGCAAAACATCATTGAATGAAGTAATAATAAAGCAAAAGGATACGAATCCATTGCAAAACAAAGAGCAGCAGAAAGAAGCACAACGTATTAAAAAGCAATTTGAAAAAACAGAAGAGCAACTTCAAAAACTATCAGTTCAAAAAGATGCCATTGCTTTGGAATTATCAAAACCTGAAAATTATAGTAACAAAGAAAAATTTATTGCATTAGAAAAAGAGTTTGCCAATCTTGAAAAAAAGGTTGCAGACCAAAATAGAGAATACGAAATTTTATTTGAAAAAATGATGATTTCTGCATCCTGAAACTATGAACAATCCTATAGAAAATAAGGTTAGAATTGATAAATACTTATGGGCCATAAGAATTTTTAAAACGCGTACACTTGCGGTAACGGCATGCGAAAAAGGAAAAGTAAAAATGAATGGCGAAGCGGTAAAGGCTTCAAGATCTGTAAAGCCAAATGAAGTGTATGAGATAAAAACCGAAGCAAGAAAATGGGTGATATTGGTCAAAGGATTAGTACAGAACAGAGTAGCTTTTACAGAATCACTAAAGTACTATGTAGATCAAACTCCGGAAGATTCTAATAACAACGAAAAGCAATTGGTGTCCAGTTTTTTCACTGGTAAACGATTGAGCAAAACTGGCAAACCAACTAAAAAACAACGACGGGATTTCAACGAATTTTTTGAAGAAGAAGAATAATGCGTATAGATATCATTTCCGTAATACCGGAACTCATGGAAAGTTTCTTTGCACACAGTATTGTAAAGCGGGCTAAAGAAAAAGGACTATTAGAAATACACACCCATACCCTGCGCAAGTGGGCAGTAAATGAATATGGACAGGTGGATGACTATCAGTATGGTGGTGGTGCCGGAATGGTAATGATGTGCGAACCCTTGTATCATGCAATAACAAGTTTAAAGGATGAAAGAAATTATGATGCAATCATCTACCTAACTCCGGATGGAGGCACACTCAATCAAAAAACTGCAAATAATTTGTCGTTGGCAAATAACCTTATGATGATTTGTGGACACTATAAAGGAATAGATGAGCGAATCAGAGAACATTTAATTACACATGAAATTTCTATTGGGGACTATGTATTGAGTGGTGGGGAATTGGCTGCTGCTGTGCTCACTGATACTATTGGAAGATTAATACCCGGAGTTTTAAACGACGAAACTTCTGCCCTTTTTGATTCATACCAAGATAATCTGCTGGCACCACCGGTTTATACAAGACCAGCTGAATTTAATGGCTGGCAGGTACCTGATATTTTATTAAGTGGCCATACGACTAAAATTGAAGAATGGAGATATGAGCAAGCACTAAAACGCACCATCCAAAAAAGACCCGATCTCCTAAAGCATGATATTCAATGATCTACGCAACCGATTGCGTGAACCTTTTCGCAATTTTTGAATCCTAAAAAGTTATAATAATTTGTATATATGTCTGATTTGGACATGTTAGGAAACAAATTTTGAGGTCATTTTTAGTTAACAATTTGTAATTTTGGCACTGTAAGAAAATTCCCCCGTTTTAAATCCAATATCCGAAGGTGTGATTTCTTAAAATTTGAAGTTTGATAAAAAAGCCTGTCTCCCCCCAGACAGGTTTTTTTTATGCAAAAGATTATTCGGCGTAAAATCATTCAAAATAAAAACACTTTTATTATTCCTTATCGTTCTACACGGCAAGTTCATTTCCATCGGAGTCAGTAAAATGAAATCTTGTCCCTCCGGGAAATGAAAAGATATCTTGTGCTATTTTGCCGTTTGCAGCAACTACGGCAAATCTTGTTTGCTCCAATTGAGCTGAAAAAATGATTCATAAAATACTTCCTCTTACAGGTTTTCCAACTGTAAAACCACCAGCAAAAAAATCTGCCTCAAATGCTGTGTAGCAATCGCCAAAATCTGAAAAAAGTCAACTAAATGCTTAGCTATAAAATGATTTTATTATTGTCAGATCCAAAAACAAAAATTCCACATACTGTAGCTGATGATGTTTATATTTCATAAAGACTCTTTAGTGTAAACATAAAAATCCAAGTCATTCTTAAAATTTTTTTACTCTTATTTTCAAAATTTTTAGCAATAGCGTTTACCCACCATACCATTCAATTTGGTGCTTAAGCATAAAATTCAAATAAAAATTATAGCAATATTTCAGAACACGGCCCTGCATAAACATTACCCGAAGGGTATAATTATATTTACTCTACAAGAAAAGAGAATATTGATGTCATTGTTTGTAAAAAAGAATATTATCAGTCATCAATAAGGTCAAACAATTGATACAAGCTCCTTACCGCTTCATACTTTTAATTCCTACATTTGCCATCTTCAAAAATAAATATGGAAATAACGGCAAAAACAGCCGCTGAGCTGAGACTTACCGAACAAGAATTTGAATTAATAAAAACAAAACTGGGTCGTACTCCAAATTTTACAGAACTCTGCGCTTTTAGTGGTATGTGGAGCGAACATTGTAGTTATAAAAACTCCATTAAATGGCTAAAAACATTGCCCAGAGATGGTGGCAGAATGTTAGTAGCAGCAGGAGAAGAAAATGCTGGACTAATGGATATGGGCAATGGCTGGGGAGTGGTATTCAAAATTGAAAGTCATAATCATCCAAGTGCCATAGAACCCTTTCAGGGTGCGGCCACAGGTGTAGGCGGCATACAACGTGATATTTTTACAATGGGTGCCAGACCAATTGCATCACTCAATAGTCTTCGGTTTGGAAATATTGAAGATCCAAAAACAAAAAGATTACTCAGTGGTGTAGTAAAAGGCATTGGCCATTATGGCAATTGCTTTGGAGTGCCCACTGTAGGCGGAGAAATTTATTTTGAAGATTGCTATCATACTAATCCTTTGGTAAACGCCATGAGTGTGGGCATTGTGCGTACAGATGCCACAGTGAGTGCTACTGCTTTAGGTGAAGGAAATCCAGTTTTTTATGTAGGAAGTGCTACGGGAAAAGATGGCATTGGCGGAGCCAGTTTTGCATCTGCAAATATTACAGCAGAATCCGCAGAAGATCTTCCGGCAGTGCAAGTGGGTGACCCTTTTCAAGAAAAGAAATTATTGGAAGCTTGTTTGGAAGTTATTAAAACAAATGCAGTGGTTGGCATGCAGGATATGGGTGCAGCAGGCATTATTTGCAGCACAGCAGAAATGAGTGCTAAAGGTGGTGTGGGCATGCATATTGACCTTGAAAAAGTGCCAACACGACAATCCAATATGAAAGCCTGGGAACTACTACTGAGCGAAAGTCAAGAACGCATGCTAATGGTAGTAGAAAAAGGAAAAGAAGCCATTGTATCAGAAGTTTTCAAAAAATGGGATTTACCCTGTAGTGAAGTGGGCTATGTGACTACAGACGGCCTGTTGAGTTTTTATATGCACGGAGTGTTAGAAGCATCACTTCCTGCTTATGATTTGGTATTGGGTGGCGGTGCTCCGCAATATGAAAGAGCATATACAATACCAACTTATTTTGAAGAAATTTCAAAATTTGACATCAATGATATAGCAGATATTGAAGACAATTTTTCACTTCGTGAAATGGCGACTCGCCTAATTCAGATTCCAAATATTGCCAGCAAAAAATGGATATATGTGCAGTATGACAGCATGGTGGGTGCAGCTAATATGACTACCAATGCACCAAGCGATGCAGCAGTAGTATTGGCAAAAGGCACAGGAAAAGCATTGGCTATGACAACGGATTGCAATAGCCGATATGTACATGCTGATCCTTATACAGGAGCTATGATAGCGGTGGCAGAAGCTGCAAGAAATATAGTGTGTAGTGGTGGCGAACCAATAGGAGTTACAAACTGTCTCAATTTTGGCAATCCTTATGAACCGGAAGTATATTATATGTTTGTAGAAGCAGTAAAAGGTATGGGCTATGCTTGTCGCAAATTCAATACGCCTGTTACTGGTGGCAATGTGAGCTTTTACAACCAAAATCCAGACGGACCTGTGTACCCCACACCTACAATTGGCATGGTGGGTGTATTGGATGATGTAACTAAAAAAATGACGCTTGATTTTAAAAATGCAGGTGATGTAATTTTAGTATTGGGTAGTATAAACAATGATATAGCATGTAGTGAATATCTACACAAAATAAAAAATATAACTTATAGCCCCGCACCTGCTTTTAATTTAGATGAAGAGTATGCAGTACAGCATTTTACATCATCACTGATAAAAGAAAATCTCATTCAAAGTGCACATGATATTAGCGAAGGCGGCTTATTCATTTGTTTAATGGAAAAATCGTTTAATAGACAACTTGGTTTTGAATTATTTAGCGATAAAAATATACGCAAAGACGCTTTTTTCTTTGGTGAATCTCAAGGTAGGATTGTTATTAGTTGTACTGCTGCACAGGAAGAAGACATTCGCCGTAAGGCAGCAGCCACGGGCATTCCGGTATGGCATGCAGGCATAGTAACAAATGATGAAGTACGAATTGACGGACATAATTGGGGTAAAGTATCTGATTGGAAAAAATTATATGATGAAGCTTTAGACAATTTACTGAATGATTAATCTTAGAGTAAATTTTTAATGTATAGAAATATGAAATATATTATGAATAAAATCCTGACACTGCTTTTCAGCTTACTTGCAATATCTACAAATGCACAACCCGTCAATCCAAATTTATCCTTACTGGATAGTTTACATGAGGATATTGATTTAAATTTTAGCACTTATAATGATTTAGAGAAAACGATTCATATATGCGATGTGGCATTGGAATTATTTCCCCGTGATTCTTTGGCTACTATTCGAAAAGCAGGCTCCTTATTTTATTTACACCGCACAGATGATTTTATTGATTTTGTAAGTAAAAGTATTCAACCTATAGATTCTGCTTCGACCATACTAAGCATGTTTTCACTTCAGGATGATGAACGCTCAGAAAGTGATTCAGCATTAGTCTGGCAAGGAAGAAATAAGATGGTAGAAGCAGCATTGCAACTCAGCCAGAAAAATATGTATGCCAACATGAGTAAAGCATTGTTGGAAGTAGATGCTGCAAAATTTGAAAGCAGCATGTCATATATTCAAATAGCCATTAAAAATGCCGCCCCAGATTTGGCTCCAAACATGAAATTAATTGAAGCGGGTATTTATGCAGACTTTAATAAAAATGATGAAGCCGCAAGATTATTGGATCAACTGATTTTAACCTATCCCGATTTTAAAGAAGGATATGTACAAAGAATAAACCTGCTGCGCAGGGATAATAAATTTGATGAAGCCTTACAAATAGTAGAAAAAGAGTATGCATATTTTAAAGATGAGGAAGACTATCTCAGTTATAAGTTTTATATACTCAAACAGGCCGGCAGAAATGAAGAAGCATGCAGTATAAGTGAGCAAATTGGCATCAGCAATAGCTATACAGCAGACTATGCAGTTATAATGGGTTGCAAATGGAATTTGGCAAACCTTCAAAGGAATCGGGGCACTTCTCTCCAGTATGAAGTTTCCACTACTGATGCTACTTATAATTTTACTGCAGACATTACAGAAAATTATACAGGAGCTAAATTAGATTTTGATTTTGCTATGACTAATCAGGAAGATCTAAAAGGACATATTACCATCTTAAAATCGGCTTTAGATACAGCACACACATTACTCAATCAGTTTAGTGCAAACATGCAGCATGCGCAACTGCGCAATGCTACATCCGTATGGGTGAGTGATGCAGTGTTTCAGGAAATAAATACAAACGGTAACGCCACAATCAATGCAGACGGAGTTTGGAGAAATTTTGCAATCGTATCATCAGACCCCAATGATTTATCTTCATCAGATTTTGTTTTTACCCTTCGGGAAAATGGAGAAGAAAAACGAGTACCCTGCATACATCTTACAGCTACTGATGATAGTGGCTATGAAATATATCTAAACGATGATGCAGAAAACCCACTCATTCTACAAATGAACATAGGATTTAGTGTGCTGCTTGTGGAAGTAAGCAATTAAAAAATCTGGTTTACTCATATAATATTAAATACATAAGTCAGTGTAGATGTTTGCAGGTATTTCACTTATGTATTATATTGTTCGATAGCCTTTGAGCATAATGTTTTATACCATTTATGCATGGCACTCATAGTCGTTGATTTTGTAATCATAAGCATTATGCATGCTATAAACTAACAGAGTTTATCTAGAATTTTAATGTAGCACCATATTGTGTATTTCCACATTAAAATTTGCAGATTTAGTCATCACTAATACTATAAAATTTCGGTCAATAAAACAAACCCCTTAAGGCTTCATAAAACTTTTTAAACTGTAATCACAAGGAGTAAAAAGTCGCAATCATATCCCGTATATATGCGTGTTGGTATTCCTATGTACAGACTATTATGTTTGTATCGAATTTAATATCCAATTATCCAAAAAGCAGCAAATCTTATGATGAAGCTGGAAAAACCTGTATTCATACTGTGGTGTGCTCTCATGTGCCTGTGTGTATCGATTTTACCAATATTCTCACAGGCACAGGTCAGCAACCCAAATATTTCTCCCACAGTATGTGCTAATTTTGAAAGTGATTTCAAAATTGATTTTGATGTATGCAATCCTTTCAATGTTTTGTTTAATAATCTTACAATAACAGGCAAAGTAGTTTCTTGGACATTTGGTGATGGAACAGAAGATACCGCATTAGAAAACTCATCTCATATCTATCAAAAAGAAGGTGTGTATAGCGTATCAATGATTACAAAAGATAGGAATGGCTGCTTAGATACTACCAATAAGAAATTTCTTCTTAACATAGACAGTGGCACTATATTCAGTAATCGTCATCTTTTTGCATGTAAAAACCAGCCATTGCAACTTACAGGGGACGCATCAGCTTTTAAAAATTGTTGGTTACCTCCTACTTATCTCAGTGCAACAAATATATTCAATCCAAATTGCAGGCCACTTGAAGAAATCTGGTATGACCATATTAACTTTAAGTATAAATCTAACATAATCAAAAATCCAAGTTTTGATGGAGGTAATGTCCAATTTTCCACAGATTATATGTATGATAGTTTTAATAACACAAGCGGTCATTATTTTGTAGGTCCATTACCGAATCAATGGAACAATAGCTATCAAAACTGCTTCACAGAAATAGATACTTTTTTTTTGGGAGACACAATGATGATTATTAATGGAAGCACAAATCCAGGAGCTGTGGTATGGAAAGAAACCGTTAATGTATTACCAAATACAAACTATGTTTTTACTTTTGCAGGGCGTTCACTTACACAAACAGATTCTATAGAGTTGGTTTATTCAATCAATGCTGGAGAGATATTGGGCAGCAAGGTTTTACCCAGAACTGAATGTGGCAAAACACGTGTTAATACCACCTGGTATTCAGATAAAAATACCAGTGTTACTATTAAAGATCGGAAGAGCGTCGTGTAGG
>CALAGJ010000011.1 GCA_937892395.1 uncultured Parafilimonas sp. | reverse complement strand
CCTCGACGACCACGTCGATCATCGAGGTCAACGTCAACAGCACCGTGGCCGTCCCGAACAGCACCACGGCGATGGTGAACGCCTTGAACTGGCCGATGCCGGAATAGGCGCTGGAGAGCGAGGCGGGCCACGGGTACAACCGGGTGAATCATGCCTCACCCGGCATTGTCCTTATGGAGGAACTTCTTGATGGCCACCTGCTCCCGCAGTCGCTCCACCATCGCCGGATGGTTGTAGCCCAGGATCATCGGCCCCCAAGCCAGTGACCTGTTGCAAAAGGAAAGAGTCGAAATTTCCGCGTCCTTGATTCTGACCTGATAAGACATGAATTTCTGCTCGACCGCTGCTGACGTTTTTAGTTTTCAAAAAAACCAAATCGGCAGCAGGCAAGGAAATTCTCACGCTCAACTTGCAAACCATGGAATATGGAACAAGAACAAAGCCAAAATTCGCTAGCCTGGAAGCAGCCAAACCCGTTGAAGATTTAAAACAGAGAATAAAAATGTTAAGTGCTGCTCCCGATAAAGCCGGCGAGTTTTACAGAGCATTTCATTTTTCATTGTTCTCCTATATTTCCTTCAGAATTCCTGAAATCAGTGATGAATTGTATCGCGTAGACGATGCCATGATGGCGGGCTTTGGATGGGAGATAGGAGCCTTTGAAAGCTGGGATGTACTTGGTGTACAAAAAACCACAGAAGCCATGAGAGCTGCAGGCTATACAGTGGCTCCCTGGATTGACGAAATGATTGCGGCTGGTATTAAAAGCTTTTATACCATTGAAAACAATACTAGATTGTGTTATGATCCTGTTTCAAAAACATACAAACCCATTCCCGGAGGGAAAGCATTTATTGTAATGAATCATTTCAAAGATCAAATACTTTGGAAAAATGGAAATGCTGCCGTGTATCATTTGGGAGATGATGTACTTGGATTACAATGGAACACAAAAATGAATACCATTGGTAGTGAAGTATTGGAAAGTGTGCAAAAAGCTATTAGTCTTTCAGAAGAAAAATACAAAGGTTTAGTTATTGCAAATGATGGTGCAAATTTTAGTGCCGGTGCCAATGTGGGCATGATTTTCATGTTTGCTATTGAGCAAGATTATGATGAGTTGGATATGGCTATTCGCTTATTTCAAAATACGATGATGCGGGTTAGATATTCGTCTGTGCCGGTGGTTGTGGCACCACATGGTTTATGCCTTGGCGGTGGATGTGAAATGAGTTTGCATGCAGATAAAATTTGTGCTGCTGCTGAATCCTATATTGGCTTAGTAGAATTGGGCATTGGTGTAATACCCGGCGGCGGTGGCACAAAGGAATTTGTACTGAGAGCCAGTGATGAAATGCATGCGGATGAACCAGAAACCATTACGCTCAAAAACAGATTTTTAAATATTGCCACAGCTAAAGTGGCTACCAGTGCAGCAGAAGCATATAACTTGGGCATACTGCGCAAGGGTGCAGATGCTATAGTTGTAAACCAGAGCAGGCGCATTGCTACCGCAAAAGAAGCCGTAATTGACTTGCATGCTGCGGGCTATACCAAACCCATACAACGTACAGACATAAAAGTGCTTGGCCGTAGTGCATTGGGTGCTTTGTATGCTGGTATTCATGCCATGAAATCTGCAAACTATGCTACTGAACATGATGCATTAGTAGCAAAAAAATTAGCTTATGTAATGTGCGGCGGAGATTTGAGTGAGCCAACATTTGTATCTGAACAATACCTGCTTGATTTGGAGCGTGAAAACTTCTTAAGCTTATGTGGAGAACGCAAAACATTAGAGCGCATACAATCTGTTATTACCTCCGGCAGGCCGATTAGAAATTAATTCAATCCATCTATTTCCATACTGATTGTTTTGCTGGCGCAATAAAAAAATCAAATAAAAAATTATAATAAAGGTCTTCCACAGAGACCTTTTTTTATTGCTTGCATCAAAATTGAAACGTATTGTTTCGTATCAACACTGTACGATATCGTACATTTTTTTGAATTCCTAAAATGGTGTAAACCCCATCTAATAAAGGATTTGTGCTAATGGCACAATGATTGAAATTTTCTGGCATATAAAAATTCACTATGCAGACTATTTCAAAAACCTGCTTATTGACCATTGTATTTATTTCAATGATTCAATGCATACAGGCACAACAAGAGGATACCATTGTGCTTAAAAATGGCCTTCATAAAGCAGGTTATATTTATAAAATGGAAGCAGGAAAAATTTACATAACCCACGAAAAAGACAGCAGCATATACTCGGCTGATGATGTGGGCATGTTGATGTTTTGCCATACAGTAAGAAGTACAAATGATTGTGAAGGAAAATCTACATCAAATGGAAGGCTTGCAAAAAGTTTTTCAAATAGTAGTGGATCAAGTGCAAACCATATTCTAAGAGAGAAAGATGGTGATGCACAATTTACATGCACCAAATGTGGCGGAAATGGCAGGATTGAAATAATAAATACAGAACATCCCGGTGTTGTAATAGATCAGTTTATGGTGAGTTTAGAAGAAGGAGAATCATATTTTACCTACAAAGCCAGTCTTTCTCCTGGAAAATATGAATGGCGATATTGTGATACAAAGAAGAATGCAAACAAGGGCGGTTTTATAATTGAAAAAGATTCAACAATACAAATAGCAGTCATTAAACCATAAAACGATGATTTCATAGTATGAAACGCACAAACTTCAGCATTGCTTTCAGAAATTTTGCAAAGAATAAGCTGTTTACAAGTATCAACATTATTGGTCTTTCCATTGGTGTATGTACAGCCATGGTTATCTTCCTGATCGTACAACATGATTTTAGTTTTGATAAGAATCATCCGGATGGAGATCGTATATATAGGGTTGTAACTGATTTTAAATTTAGTGGTGAGGATTATTCCAATATGGGTGTACCCTTTCCTCTGGCTGGTAGTATATTGCAAAATACTTCGGGAGTAGAATCCGAAGCACACTACTATAGCGAGTGGGAAACAAAAATTAATATCCCCGTGCCTGGGGATGATATTGGTAGTGTATATAAAAAAGAAAAACAAGTATTATATGCCGATGCAGGATATTTTAAATTATTTAACTATACATGGCTTTGTGGAAGCAGAAATGAGGCCTTGAACGAACCTTATAAAACAGTAATAACTTCAGCTAAAGCGGCCGTATTTTTTCCAGATATCAAACCAGCAGATATTATTGGCAAAACTTTAGTCATCAATGATACTATTAAAACAACTATTTCAGGGGTTGTAGAGCCTTTACCTTTTAATAGCGATTTAACGGGAAATGTGTTTGTATCTATGAAAACAATTGCAGTAACCGGCTTAAAAGAAAATTTTGGTTTGGATAGTTGGGGTAACACAAATAGCTCATCCCAGTTGTATGTAAAAATTACTGATGGTGCTTCAGTACAAAATATTGAAACGCAGTTAGAGCAATTAGAGCGTATGCATCGGGGAGATAATGTGGAAGATGCAGCCAATTATACCACCTGGAAGTTGCAACCCCTTTCTGATATTCATTTCAACAATAAATATGGTGTGTTAGGCGATTATCTTGCAAATAAAACAACACTTTATGGTTTGATCATTGTGGCATGCTTTATCTTGTTGTTGGCATGCATTAATTTTATCAATCTGGCAACAGCTCAAGCATCCCGCAGGGCAAAAGAAATAGGTATCAGGAAAACATTAGGTAGTTCAAAAAATCAACTCATTACACAGTTCCTTACAGAAACTCTTTTACTAACCTGTACAGCAGCCATTCTATCTATAATTCTAGGGCCTTTTCTTCTAAAGTTATTTAAAGATTTTATATCACCGGGTATAGCTTTCGACTGGTTCAATCAACCCGAGCTTGTCGTTTTTCTTATTTCCTTGATTGCTATCATTACTATACTTTCAGGATATTATCCTGCATGGATATTAACTAAATATAACCCTACAATAGTTCTAAAAAATGTAAATAATGGTAGCAATTCAAAAAGTAGAAAAGGAAGTATTAGAAAAGTATTGACAGTATCTCAATTTATTATAGCGCAAGTATTTTTAATAGCCACATTAGTGGTGAGTAAGCAAATTCATTATGGAATTAATAAAGATCTGGGTTTTAAAAAAGATGCCATTGTTTCTATTGACGCACCATATAATTTTTTTTCCAATGAAAATGACAAGAAAAGGTTTGTATTAGCCGATAAAATAAAATCAATTCCAGATATAGAAATGATAAGTATCTCCGGAAATGCACCTTTATCAAGTAATACCAGTTCAGGAGAGATAAAATATATGGATGGGAAAAAAGAGGTAACAACGGATGTACAATTTAAACAGGCAGATGATAACTATATAAAGATTTTCGGCTTACAACTACTAGCCGGAAACGACCTGCCTGCAAGTGATACATTTAATGCAATGGTCATCAATGAGGCCTATTGTAAAGTACTCGGTTTTAAAAAACCGGAATCTGCAATTGGTAAAAATTTGCAATGGAGTGGTTTACAATTACCGATTGTAGGTGTGGTAAAAGATTTTCACCAACAATCTCTTTATACTCAAATCAAACCATTGTGTTTAATCAATGGGCTGAATAATAATTATACGCTACATTTAAAATTAAAAACAGGTGCTGCATCATTCACTCCTACTATCAATAAAATTGAAAAGTTATACAAAGAAATTTATCCTGAAGACGATTTCAAGTATCAGTTTTTTGATGAGTCAATTGCAAAATTATATAAGGAAGAACAACATATGGGCAGGTTGCTCAACTGGGCAGCGGGCATTGCAATTCTCATCAGTTGTTTAGGTTTATTGGGATTAGTCATTTATACAACAAACCAACGCACAAAAGAAATTGGTGTAAGAAAAGTATTGGGGGCTTCTGTCACTCAAATCATACAACAACTCACTTTTGACTTTTTAAAATTAGTTTGTATTGCATTTATTGTAGCAGTTCCACTTTCCTGGTGGGCAGCAAATAGTTGGTTAGATAATTTTGCATATCGTACAGAATTAAGCTGGTGGTTGTTTATAATAGGTGGTGTTGGAACTCTTCTGATAGCATTTTTGGTACTAAGTATCAAAACATATCAAGCAGCTAATGCCAATCCTTCCACTGCATTAAAAACAGAATAATTATATTTTCAAATAGAAAAAATTTTAAAATGAAAAAGAATTTATTGATAAGTGCACTTATATTTATTTTCCTGAGCGCATGCCACTCTCAATCAGTAAACAATACTACAATTTCTAATGAGTCACATAGTAGTCAAAGAATGACTATAACAGATTCTCAAGATCATTTAAAAATTGAAGTAGAGGGTGATATTAGTTTTAATGAAACAGAAACGGCTATACAACATATATCTGAAAATGGAATAGTTCGGTACAAAAAGGACAATAAAAAATTTACAGCAAAAAATGATGGCAGTGGAAATATTAGTTATGAAATTTATGCTGGAACAAAACAATTTGGCCCAGATTCAGAGATAGGGAAAAGCATTCTGCAAGATGCAATATCCACCATGATTTTACATGGTATTGATATAAAAGGGCATGCCTTTAGAATCTATAAAAAAGGAGGAGTTTCTGCCTTGGTACAAGAAACGAATCAGTTCAAATCAGACTATCAGAAAAGCAGTTGGATATCAGTTGTGTTAAAGCAATATACACTAAGCACAGCAGAAAAAAACAATCTGCTTTTACTCACAACAAACATTGAATCTGATTATGAAAAAGCAGGGGTATTAGGCAAGTTTGGTGATCAGTTTCTATCAGATGCATCGTCAGTTTCTACTTATTTATTGGTAGTAAAAAGTATTGGCAGCGATTATGAAAAAGCAGGTGTTATCAAATCTTTATTGCAAAAGAAATCTATTTCAGAAAATCATATTGCTGAATGTCTATCTATCATATCTTCCATTGGCAGTGATTATGAGAAGGCTGGTGTGCTTGAGCAGATATTATCTACTCAAAATATATCAGAAAATGATTTTGATGCCACATTAAAAGTAGTACAAACAATAGGCAGTGATTACGAAAAAGCAGGCATTTTAGAAAAGCTACTGCAAGCTCAAAACATTCCATCTGAAAACTTTAATAAACTCCTTTCTGTTGTAAACAGCATTGGTAGTGATTATGAAAAGAAAAATGTGCTTGAAGAAATTATTGAAAAAGCATCCTATACAAAAGAGCAATGGATTGCCATCATACAAATTTCTTCAAAAATTTCTTCTGATTATGAAAAAGCAGATGCATTGCGCAGCATTGCAGAAAAAATTCCTGCCGATGCAGCCATAAAAAACTCTTTTTTGGAGGCGGCAAAAACCATTTCATCCGATCATGAATATCGGTCTGTGATGCAGTCTATTGAGTAAACCCCTATAATGTCTGAATATAGATGCGTGGATTTATTGTAAAATCATAGTAAAATATTGGGTTGAAAAATTAATTTAATTTTCTCCCCTTTGTTTTTTTAAACTGTGGAAAAAAACGTAGGCAAGCAGGTCACTTGGCTTTGTACATTGCACGCCTAAGTTTTTTTATGCCTGTATTTTCTCACCTGCACGTTCATACCCAATATAGCCTGCTGGACGGTGCTAGTAGTATTGAAAGTTTATATACAAAAGCCGCTGAGCATCAAATGCCGGCATTGGCCATTACGGATCATGGAAACATGTTTGGCGCATTCGAATTTGTAAAACAGGCGTGGAATAAAACTAAGGTGATTGGGAAAGATGATGCAGGTAATGATATAATAGTACCCACTGTAAAACCCATTGTAGGATGCGAATTTTATGTAGTAGAAGACCACACCCGCAAAATATTTAGCAGGGAGCAAAAAGACGATAGATATCACCAGGTACTGCTGGCAAAAAATAAAATAGGTTATGCAAACTTAGTGAAGCTTACTTCTATGGGATATGTGCAGGGGTATTATAGTAAATATCCACGCATTGATAAAAAATTATTAGAGCAATACAAAGAAGGATTAATTGCTACTACTTGTTGTATTGGTGCATATGTGCCACAAGCCATTCTGCATAAAGATGAAGCCGCTGCAGAAAAAGAATTTCAATGGTGGCACAATCAATTTGGAGACGATTATTTTATAGAAATACAGCGCCATAATATTCCTGAACAGGAAAAAATAAATACTCGATTATTACAATATGCGGCAAAATATAATGTACCCATAATAGCAACAAATGATTCTCACTATACTGACATTACAGACAGCAATGCGCATGATATTTTACTTTGTATAAACACTGGCGAAAAGCAAAGTACACCCGGTTATGATGATTTTGTAAATGATGATGCACAGGTAAAAAATAGGCGGTTTAAATTTCCTAATAATAATTTTTATTTCAAGAGCCCAAATGAAATGGCGCAGCTTTTTAGTGATCTGCCCCAAGCTATTGATAATACAAATATGATAGTGGACAGGGTGGAATATCTCAACCTGAAAAAAGATATTCTATTGCCTGCATTCCCCATTCCAACTGCATTTCAGCTGTATGAAGATATTAATCTCAATCAATGGGAATATCTAAAACATATAACCTATGAGGGTGCAACTTTACGATATGGTGAACTAAATAGCGAAACAACAGAGCGAATAGATTTTGAATTATTTACTATAAAAACTATGGGCTTTGCCGGGTATTTTTTGATTGTAAGTGATTTTATAAAAGCGGGAAGAGAAAAGGGTGTATTTATTGGACCAGGTCGTGGATCGGCTGCGGGTAGTGTAGTAGCTTATTGCATTGGCATTACCAATATTGATCCTATGAAATACAACTTACTGTTTGAGCGATTTTTAAATCCAGACAGAAAAAGTATGCCAGATATAGACACAGATTTTGACGATGATGGCAGGCAAAAAGTAATAGATTATGTTGTTGAAAAATATGGCAAAAATCAGGTTGCTCAAATTGTAACTTATGGCACAATGGCTGCAAGAAGTAGTATAAAAGATGTGGCAAGGGTAATGGATCTTCCATTGAGTGAAAGCAATGCTTTGGCAAAGTTGGTTCCCGAAAAACCGGGTACTGAACTGAAGACCGTCTTCTATGCTCCTTTGTATATTAAAGATGGAGAAAAAAGCATGGAATCAAAAGGCTACGATGCCAATGATATTACAAATGCAGATTTGCTGCGCAATATAAAAGCAGGCGATGACCTGCGTGCAGCGGTGCTAAGAGAAGCAGAGAAATTAGAGGGCAGTGTAAGAAACACCGGCGTGCATGCAGCAGGAATCATCATTGCACCAAAAGATTTGATGGAGCTGATACCTGTGTCTGTTGCAAAGGATTCTGATTTGTGGGTTACACAAATAGAGGGTAGTGTGATAGAAGAAAGTGGAGTCATAAAAATGGACTTTTTGGGTTTGAAAACTTTATCCATTTTAAAGACTGCTTTAGAAATCATTAAAGAAAAACATCATATAACCATAGAGCCGGATGCACTACCATTAGATGATTATGCCACTTACCAACTCTATCAAAAAGGGGAAACAAATGGTACATTTCAATTTGAAAGTGTGGGCATGCAAAAATATTTGCGTGAATTAAAACCGGATCAGTTTGAGGACTTGATTGCTATGAACGCCTTGTATAGACCCGGGCCATTGGCTTATATTCCAAACTTCATTGCACGCAAACATGGACGGGAAGAAATAAAATATGACCTACCCGAAATGCAGGAATATTTAGAAGAAACCTATGGCATTACTGTTTATCAAGAGCAGGTAATGTTGCTCAGTCAAAAGCTGGCGGGCTTCACAAAAGGTCAGGCAGATACATTACGAAAAGCAATGGGTAAAAAAGACCGAAAAACCTTAGATAAAATGAAAGATAGTTTTATTAAAGGTGCCACAGCTTTAAACCATCCTCAGCCAGTATTGGAAAAAATATGGACAGACTGGGAATCATTTGCACAATATGCATTTAATAAAAGTCACTCCACTTGTTATGCGTTTGTTGCCTATCAAACAGCCTACTTAAAAGCCCACTACCCCTCAGAATATATGGCAGCTGTACTCAACCACAGCGGGTCGATTGAAAAAACAACGTTCTTTATGGAAGAGTGCAAAAGAATGGGAATAAAAGTGTTGGGGCCGGATATCAATGAATCTCAAAAGGGGTTTGCTGTAAATGATAAAGGTGAAATTCGTTTTGGACTTGGTGGGCTAAAAGGTGTGGGCGATGCTGCATTAGACAATATCATTTTGGAAAGGAAAAAAGATGGTATGTATGCAAACATATTTGAATTCATTAAAAGGGTAAATCAAAGAAGTGTCAATAAAAAAACATTGGAAAGTCTTGCCTATGGTGGCGCATTTGATTGCTTTCCTGAGCTGCACCGAGCACAGTATTTTTATGTAAGCAGTGAAAACAGGAGTGGTATTGAGAGGTTGATAACATTTGCACAACAAGTAGCTAATAGCAAAACACAAAGCATTAATTCTTTATTTGGCGAATCAAGCATGCCAGCTATTAGTCAGCCGCAAATTGCACAATGTCCACATTGGAGTTTAACGGAATTATTGCATTATGAAAAAGATGTTTGTGGAATTTATATGAGTGGGCATCCACTTGATCATTTTAAGTTTGAAATGAAATATTATGGCATTACACCCATCGCACAGTATACAGAGGTTAAAGATTCTGCCACAGACATACAACTACATGCCGGAAAAACAATAAGGCTGGCAGGGCTTGTAACAGATGCTGCACATCGAAATACAAAAACGGGAAGAAAGTTTGGTATTGTAACTATTGAAGATTATAGTGGAAAAACAGAATTGGCACTGTGGGCAGATGACTATGTAAAATATCAGAACTATTTTGAGGTGGGCAAAATTATTACTGCAACTGGCTTCTTCAAATTAAGATATAACAGTACAGATCAATATGAATTTAAAGTAACCAATATGCTCTTATTGGAATCATTAAAGGAAAACATGACCAAGCAAATAGAACTAAGCATGGAACCTGCAAGTCTTAGTTTAGATTTTGTAAATTTTGCCGATAAAAATATTAAATCAAACCCCGGAAAAACTGCACTACGCATACACCTCAGTGATCCACTGCATCAATTAAAAATAACATTGGCCAATAGAGAAAAGGGCTTTCTGATGAATGAAGAAATGGCAAATTATTTACTAGAGAATCCGGATGTATCTGTGAAGGTGATCATGAGTTGAATAATAAAAACTAATCATAAAATCAGTTGAGTTGTAAAGTTGGCAGACGATACATTTGGCCATCATATACAAATACTTCGTGTATGTCATAAGTCCAAAACCTATAAAGAGGAGATTTTTTTAAAATTGCTTTCGCAGCAATTTTATTCTCGGCATTTAAGGTTAGATATGCTTGTTTTATTTCAAGACAAACTATATAGCTATCTACAATTGCTTTATTTATTAAAAAATTGATATAGGAACGATGGGCAGGAACTAAAGCCATAAATTCCTCATCGATCTCAAACTTTATTAGTACTTGGTATTTCATAGCAGCAGTGTAAAATCATTTACTATTATCACATTTATGTAATAGTGGTAGCCTTCTTTTTTTCAATCTCATTTTTTGTGGATGGAGTAATGCTCAAACGATTATCCATGCGCTTTTTGTATGAAGTGAAAATGCTTTTCCATTGAATTTTTAGTACTCCCAATACGCCTTCTTTTAGAATATTTTTACTCATCTTACTGGTGCCATTTTGCCTGTCGATGAAGGTGATTGGTACTTCTACAAGATTGAAACCAAGCTTCCATGCAACAAATTTCATTTCAATCTGAAATGCATAACCTTTAAATCGAATTGCTTCTAAATTGATGGATTCCAGTACAGATCTTTTATAACAAACAAACCCTGCAGTAGGGTCATTAACAGGCATCCATGTAATGAGCTTAGTGTATAGGGCACCTCCTCGGGAATATAAATGCCTGTCAATGGGCCAGTTCTCAATTTTGCCGCCAGGCACATACCTGCTTCCAACAGCCACATCACCACTATTATGCTTGCAAGCTTTATAAAGTCTTTCCAAATCATCGGGGCAATGCGAAAAATCTGCATCCATTTCAAGAATATATTGATACCCCCTTTGTAGTGCCCATTTAAATCCATGAATATAAGCAGTGCCTAAACCTTGCTTGCCCAATCGCTCTTCCAAGAAAAGTTGCCCTTCATAAACTTCCATTAAATGCTTCACACGCTTTGCGGTTCCATCTGGGGAGCCATCATCAATAATTAGGATATGATAATCTTTTTCCAGATTAAAAATGGCCTGAATAATGAATTCGATATTTTCAATTTCATTGTAGGTGGGTATGATAACTAATTTTTCCAAAAAAATCTTATTGGGATTGCCGAAAGTACAAAGATTAAACTGTTTCTAATTAAATTTATTTTTATCCTAAACTTTAACTTTGTTTTAAAAAGAGCAGCTTCTAGTTAATTAATGCTTTAGCAAAAGTTATCCTGTACCTCTATATTTGTCCGCCAATGGTCATTTAGGCTTTTAAGATTCTAAACCACAATTAATTAAATTACAGAAAATTATTTCATGAAGAATAGGAATAGAGAAATTGATTTCTTAAGAGGTATAGCAATTTTATTGGTTGTTTTTTTTCATCAACGCGACTTCTTTGAATTACCCCTTTTCGGATTTCTTCAGAGTACGAGCTTTGCAGTCATTGACCCTTTCAATATGCTCACAAAAAACGGTTGGTTTGGTGTCGATTTATTTTTTGTGCTGAGTGGTTTTTTGGTTTCGGGATTGTTATTTAAAGAATATCAAAAGTATCAAGATATTAAAGCTGGAAATTTTTTAATCAGAAGAGGTTTTAAGATATATCCTTTATTCTACCTCATGATAGTTGCATCTATTTTCATGTATGCCAATATTGGAAAAGATTTTAAAATTACTCAAAAGATTGGGGAGCTATTTTTTGTCCGAAACTATATAGGCGGCATGTGGGGGCATACATGGTCTTTGTGTGTAGAAGAGCATTTTTATTTTTTCTTATGTTTTATTTTATACATTTTTTCAAAGAAAAAAATGATAGGAGATGTGTCTCGCATGAACAAGGCTTTGTTTACGATTATGCTTGTATGCGTTTCACTAAGGGCTGTAAATGTGATGGTGGAATTATTGTATCATCGCTCAGTGATATTCAATTATTGGGTACGCCATATTCAAACACAATATCGGATGGATTCATTGGTGTGTGGTGTTATGATTGCATATAATTATCATTTCAATAGGGCAGCATTACAATCCTTTTATGAAAGGAATGTCAAACTACTTTCAGGCATTACCATTTTTACTTTCTTGTTGTACACTTTTGTGCCTGCACCCGATCCAGAAAATATGAATAATATGCCTTGGTACACGAACGTAATGTCTGTGGCAGGTTATAGTTTATTATACATCAGCTTTGGCACTATTTTATTATACTTTATTTTAACCCCTGACATTGCTCAAAGAATCAATAAAAGGTTTTCTGCGTTAATAGTTAATGGTATTGCTCGTATTGGATTTTATTCATATTCCATCTATCTCTTTCACAAACTTGTTATTGTTTTTATTGTAAAAGAATATATGCCGGCAGATTCGTGGCTGAGCCTTATTACTTACTATTTGGTAAGCATTGTAGCAGGTGTAGTAATATCAGAAGTCATTGAGCAGTTTACTTTAAAATTGAGGGATAAATATTTTCCCAGTAGAAGTGCATCTATAATAGCACAAAAGACTTTGTAGTGCTCAAAATCTGTATTTAGTGTTTATATTGAAATATAAATAAGCATAGTATATTCTTTAATTTTCTTATTTTTTCTTCATCTTTGCGCCCATTTTTAAGAAAATATTGAATATGAAGAAAATTGCTATTTTGATTTTTTCGTTGGTTGCAGCGAATAGTATCCTACATGCACAAGATGCTACGGTAAAAAATTTACAAACCGAATCCACCAGAACTATAACAAAAGATCCGGCTGACACAACTGTAAAAACATGGAACACAGGAGGTTTGCTGAGTGTTAATGTATCTCAAGGTACACTTAGTAATTGGGCTGCAGGAGGAGATAAATTTACCCTTTCATTGAATTTATATTCTAATTTACATGCATATTATAAAAAAGATAAACATAGCTGGGATAATAACCTTGATATAAATCTCGGATATGTAAAAACAACCAGCTTAGGAGGCAGAAAAAATGATGACCGTATTGACCTACTTTCGAAATATGGGTATGCATTAAACTCAAAACTCAATTTAAGTGGATTATTCAACTTTAGAAGCCAGTTTTTTGAAGGATTTACATACCCAACAGACAGCACAAAAACATTATCATCTACCGCATTTGCTCCGGCATATATATTGGTGAGTCCGGGTTTAGATTATAAGCCACTTAACAATCTCTCTATTTTTGTTTCACCACTTACAAGCCGCTGGGTTATTGTTACAAATAGTGAGCTTAACAGTCAGGGATTATATGGGGTGGCACCGGGTAAAAAATCTGTAAATGAATTGGGTGCATATACTACTATCAATTATTTTACGGATGCCACAAAACCAATTTCGTACAAAGGTCGTTTGGATATGTTTTCAAACTATAGAAACAATCCACAAAATATAGACATCTTTATGACAAACTTATTTGCATTTAAAATTTCAAAAGTTTTATCTGCTACTTGGAGTTTAGATATTATTTATGATGATGATGTTAGATTATTTGGTGATAAACTTACATCACCCGGCACACAGTTTAAGTCATTGTTTGGCATTGGCTTTTTGGTAAAATATTAGTAAGGGTTATTAAAAATTTCAGGCGTTTCTTCTACAGGAAACGCCTGAATTATTTTCAGAAATGGGTCAGAAAAAATTAGAGCGCTTTGCTGCAATTAAAACATTTGAAAATGTGTTGGAATTTCCTGTGGAAATGCCAGGTAAATGGGCTGATTTTTTTGGAAATTCAAACCCGATAACTTTGGAATTGGCCTGCGGCAAAGGTGAATATACCAATGGATTGGCAGCATTGTATCCAGATCAAAACTTTTTAGGTATTGATATCAAAGGAAACAGAATATGGCGTGGAGCAAAAAATGCCTTAGATAATGGCTTGCTCAATGCTGCCTTTTTAAGAACAGAAATTGAAAAAATAGACAACTATTTTATCAAAGGAGAAGTGGATGCAATCTGGATTACTTTTCCAGATCCCCAATTACAAAAATTTAAAAAAAGACTTACCCATCCCCGCTATCTGCGTAAATATCAACAGCTACTAAAACCCGGAGGTGCTATACATCTTAAAACAGATAGCCCAGTGTTATATAAGTTTACTAAAGATGTCATCAACTTATTTCAATTACACTTGTTAGTAGATTTGGAGAATGTTTACACATCAGTGCCAAGCATACCCGAATTGAATATAAAAACGCATTATGAAGGATTAAATATTTCAGGAAGCAACCAAATTTATTATCTATTATTTAGTCTTCCGAATGAAATATTACCAGACCTTGATGCAAAAATTAAAGCATTAGTTCATGACAGTCGATTTAATTGAAAACATACATTTTTACTACAACGATAAAGGATTAATGGTGCTTACAAAAGCTTATCATGAAATGAAAGGATATTGTTGTGGCAATGGGTGTTTGCACTGTCCTTTTGAGTATGAAAACGTACCCGAACCCAGACGTAGCAGTTTACTTGAAAATCACTCCAACAGGGAGGAGCACTGAGACTGGTATTTGAAATGAATTTCACTTAAGGTGCATCTTGATTTCGCTAATAGCAATTTGAACTACATATATATGTTCAATAGTTGCATTTAATATCCTCTGATTTCATGAATACACTTTTCGGTCATTGATTTAAAAGGGTCATATATTTCTTAGAGCTTTCTTACTACAAGTTATTCTCAGAACTACACCATATATCATAAACTATGTCACAAATAGCAGTATTCATTTAAAGCAAAATATACAAGCATATATTTGCCATTCTTATGCATGCTAATTCAAGTTATATCAGCTTTGAGCAAACAAATGCTTTCTCGGCTATTGCTAATGCTTATAAAAAGCAAGCTGAACTTTTAAAGCCATTTTTTGCCCATCCAACTGATTTTAATGGAGTAGCAAGCAGTATAGCAGCAAGGGAAAATTTTCCAACGAATAGAGCTATCTTGGTAAATCATTTAGCACTTACCTATGCATCTATTTCTACAAATGAAGCTGTACAATCAAATATTCAAAAATTACAGCATCAAAACACATTCACTATTACCACTGCACATC
Source organism: uncultured Parafilimonas sp. (assembly GCA_937892395.1). Classification (GTDB taxonomy): domain Bacteria; phylum Bacteroidota; class Bacteroidia; order Chitinophagales; family Chitinophagaceae; genus CALAGJ01. The sequence continues at coordinate 717 of CALAGJ010000011.1, read as the reverse complement.
AGCCAAATCTATTAACAGGCCCCCTGTATTTTATTTACAAAATTGCACATACTATTGCTTTAAGCAAGCAGTTAAATGCTGCAATGCCTCAATATCATTTTGTGCCGGTGTACTATATGGGCAGTGAAGATGCTGATTTTGATGAGCTCAATCACTTTACCATTGACTCAAAAAAATATGAGTGGAAAACCAATCAAACAGGTGCTTTTGGAAGAATGGTGCTGGATAAAAATAGCACAGCATTATTGCAAGAGCTTAGCGGCCAGCTCAGTGTTTTAGAATATGGCAATGTGGTGATGGATTTAATCAATGGTGCTTACACACATGGGTGTTCAATACAGGAAGCAACCATGCAAATAGTTAACAAACTTTTTGGTGCCTACGGCTTGATTGTATTTTTGCCTGATTCGCCATTAATAAAAAATGAGTTTGCTGCTATTTTTAAAAAAGAATTACAAGAAGGTTTTTCAAGTAAGGCGGTAAAAGCAAGTATTAACGAGCTTCAAAATCATTATAAGGTACAAGCGGCCGGCAGAGCAATCAATCTTTTTTATTTGAAAGATGATAGAAGGGATCGGATAGAAAAGAATGATCAAGTGTATCATGTTGTCAATACCGAAATAACATTTAGCGAAGCTGAAATGATGGATGAATTAACTAATCATCCGAGATCGGAAGAGCGTCGTGTAGGGAAAGAGTGTCTTCGCCTGTGTAGAT
>CALAGJ010000010.1 GCA_937892395.1 uncultured Parafilimonas sp. | reverse complement strand
GGCTTTTGCAAGTTTTATTATGCACAATTGTGTGTAGTTTTTAGACAGATTGACGCAGCGATGATTTATAACGAAAGCCCGGCCCAAGGGTACACGCCCAAATATTCTTCTTTACATCTTTAACTTTGAAAAAATCGACTTCAGAAATGCAGCCTATAATTTATATTTTTAACGCTATAAAATGACTGATTAAATAATGTTCAACTATCCAATGTTGCTTGATGGTGGTCTTTCTAATGAGTTGCAAAGACAAGGTTGTGATTTGAATCAACAATTGTGGAGTGCAGATTTATTGGAGTCCAATCCGGAGGCCATTGTAATGGCACATTTGGCTTATCTTGAAGCTGGAGCTCAGTGCATAATTACCTCAAGCTATCAGGCTACCATTCCCGGTTTTATGGCCTTGGGTTATGATGAATCTTCGGCAATCAAATTAATTTTGAAATCTGTGCATCTGGCGGAAATGGCAAGAAATCGTTTTCTATTGAATCATCCTCTTGCCTCTAAACCTTACATTGCTGCCAGCATAGGACCTTACGGTGCTTACCTGGCAAATGGTTCTGAATATCGTGGCGATTATATTATTGCTGACGAGGACTTATCAAATTTTCATGCACCAAGAATCCATTTATTGAATCAGTCTAATGCAGATATGCTGGCCTGTGAAACCATTCCATCTTTTCAAGAAGCACTGGTCCTATCTAAAATTTTAAAATCAATACAAAAACCTGCATGGGTTTCATTTTCTTGTAAAGATGATCGGCATATTTGTGATGGAACTCCCATAGCCAATTGTGCCGCACTGTTTTCAGGGCATTCCACCGTTTTTGCTGTTGGAGTAAATTGTACAGCTCCGCAATTCATATCAGGATTAATACAATCCATCAAAACGACATCTGGTGATAAAAAAATTGTGGTGTATCCTAATTCAGGAGCTGTTTATCATGCAGATAGTAAAACATGGACTGGTTTATCTAATCATTCATCCTGTGCACTTATGGTACAGGAATGGATGGGCTTGGGCGCTGATATCATTGGAGGATGCTGTGGTATTGGCCCCAATCAAATCAAAGAAATGAGTTCAATGGTATATCCGGCGTAGCACAAATATTTCTTTTGCTGCATAGTGTTTACAACAAATTGATGATATACCCACTTAGCACTTCTATTTTTGCAGCTGTTTAAAAAATGAGCATGCGTTTATACCCCGAATCTGCCGGGATTCAATTAGAGTTTGATAAAATAAAATTATTAGTCAAAAATGGATGCCAGAGTGCTGCTGCAAAATCAAAGGCCGAGCAGCTGCGCACCCATACAAAGTTGGAATATATAGAACTGGAGCTGCGGCAAACTTATGAAATGAAACTCCTACGTATGCAAAGGGATAGTTTTCCAAATGATTTTTTTGAAGACATCAGTAAGGAATTAAAACTGATAACGATACCCGGTGCCATTTTGAGTGGTGAGCAATGGCTCCTCATTCGACATTTATGTATCAATACTGAATCTATTTACCGCTGGTTTAATGCAGAACGCAGAGATGCATTTACAGCTATCAGTATTGTAATAGAGCATGCCAGTTACGATAAAAAAGTTATATCTCTAATAGATGAAGTGCTGGATGAAAAAGGCCAGGTAAAGGACAATGCAAGTATAGAATTGCAGCGCATTCGACAATCGCTTTACAAAGCAAGACAAACCCTGAGCCGAGCATTTGAAAGGGTGCTGGGCAGATTGGCAAAAGCAGGATATACCGCAGATATTGATGAGAGCTTTAGCAGCGGAAGACGTGTGGTGGCTGTATTTGCAGAGCATAAAAGACAGGTCAAAGGCATATTGCATGGAGAGAGTGATACGGGTAAAACCACTTTTATAGAACCCGAAGAAACCATTGAATTAAATAATGAAGTGTTTGCCCTGGAGCAGGATGAGCAAAAAGAAATCATACGTATTCTTCGCACCCTTACTGCATCAGTTATGCCCTTTGGATCTGTGCTGCATGCCTGGGCCGGCATTGCTTATGAATTTGATTTTATAATGGCCAAAGCCAAACTCGCCGTGCAGGTAGATGGTCAGTTTCCCAATCTTTCAAAATCTGCACATTTGGATGTAAAGGAAATGTATCATCCTCTACTATTACTCTATAATAAACAGTCTGGAAAGCAAACATATCCCATAACTGTAAAGTTAGATGACCGAAACAGAATTTTAGTTATTAGTGGACCCAATGCCGGTGGCAAAACAGTAACCATGAAAACCATTGGCCTATGCCAACTCATGTTACAAAGTGGTTTACTGATACCTGTAAATCCAGGCTCTGAAATAGGAATTTTCAAACAACTATTTATTCACATTGGCGATACACAAAGTTTAGAATTTGACCTAAGCACCTACTCTTCCCACCTCATTCATATGAAATATTTTACAGAATGGGCCAATGGTAAAACATTGTTTTTTATAGACGAATTAGGTAGTGGAAGTGATCCACACCTGGGTGGTGCTTTTGCTGAAGTTATTTTACAGGAACTTAATCATCGACATGCTATGGGTGTTGTAACCACACACTATCTAAATCTAAAAGTAATGGCCAATCATACAGCAGGTATTGTAAATGGTTCCATGGCTTTTGATGAACAAAATCTATTACCTTTTTATAAACTGATAGTTGGCAAACCTGGTAGTAGTTATACCTTTTCCATAGCAGAAAGAATTGGTCTGCCAAGGCCATTTATAGAACGGGCCAGAAAGTTAGTAGATGAGGACCATTTTCGCTTAGATAAATTACTTAATCGAACAGAGCAGGACTTACAAATTTTAGAAAAAGGGAAGAAGGAATTGAATAAACTCCTTACGGAGAATGAAAAATTACATAGGCATTTGCATGCCGAAACAGAAAGAGAAAAACATAAAAGGCAAGTTGAAATTTTGGCACAACAAAATAAAATAAAAGAAGATCGAATACTTCAGTTTCAAGAAACAGAGCGCAAGCTGAAGCAAGCCATTAAAGAATGGAAAAATACTGCGGATAAAGAATCCGCTATAAAAGAAATTGAACGACTCTTATTAGGGAAAAAGGAAAAACAGGTGGTAAGCAAACTCGTCAAAAAACTCAATGAAAAATTTATAGAAACTACAGATCATATTGTTGTAGGGTCAAAAGTAAAATTGAAAAAAAATCACCAAGTGGGTACTGTGCTGGAGCTGCGTGGCAAAAGAGCAATTGTAAAAGTGGGTATGCTACCCATGAATGTGGAGCAGCAAGATTTAGTGGTGGTAGCAGAAAAAACTATTCCTACCCAGGAAGGATAGCGAATATAATAATCATTAATATTTTTTCTTATTCTGTCTGTGGCAATGAAGATAATCTAAAAACATCCTTTACCCTTATACCCTTATCTGTAAGTTGTAGATGGCAACATTCATTCATTGGATCATGTTCAAAAAATAGAGTATAATTCTTTTGATATGCCTCTGTTAAGAAAGATTTTTTTTCAACCAATGTGGTTAAGGGAAACATATCATAACCCATTACATAAGGTAAAGGAATATGTGCTGCAGACGGTAACAGGTCTGCCATAAATACAATGGTTCTTCCTTTATAATTTACCTGTGGCAGCATCATCGCATCTGTATGCCCAAATGCCTGCCTGATGCTTATCTGTTGCGGGAATTCGTTACCAGCGTTTTCAATAAACTTTAATTGCCCGCTTTCCTGTATGGGTAAAATATTTTCTTTAAGAAAAGATGCTTTTTCTCTTGAATTTGGTTTTGTTGCCCATTCCCAATGGTTGGCATTACTCCAGAAATGTGCATTTTTAAATGCGGGAACAAATCCTGTTTTATCTTTATTCCATTCAATGCTTCCTCCGCAATGATCGAAATGTAAATGTGTTAAAAATACATCTGTAATGTCATCTTTGCTAAATCCTGCTGCTTTTAAAGATTGATCGAGGCTAGTATCTCCGTGTAAGAAATAATGTCCGAAGAATTTATCATCTTGTTTATTCCCGATACCATTGTCGATTAATATTAACCTGTTTCCATCTTCTACCAATAAACATCTCATTGCCCATGTGCACATATTGTTCTCGTCAGGCTGATTAAGTTTTTGCCACATTGACTTAGGT
>CALAGJ010000009.1 GCA_937892395.1 uncultured Parafilimonas sp. | reverse complement strand
GATCTAGGCATTGTTGTTCAACAGGTTTGCCTTCAAAGCCTTTGGTAGGGCTGATTTGATAGAATTATGGAATTCATAAAAATTGTTTCGTTTATCGTAAAATAGATAAGCAGTAAATGGCTGTAGAGCACATTCTCTATAAAAACAATGTATTCTATACTTATTTCAACTGTGCACGCAAAGGATATATCTTGCGCACTTTGTAAGTAACAATATGAAGCGATTAGCAATTTTTGCAAGTGGAGGTGGTACCAATGCAGACCGTATTTGTGATTTTTTTTCAAATCATCCTCAGATTAGAGCTGAATTATTGCTCTGTAATAAACCTGATGTAGGTGCATGGGCAGTGGCAAAAAAACATGGGCTGCCAACGGAATTCATTGAAAAAGAACGATTTTTTAGGGGAGATGCATATTTGACATTGTTGCAGGCACATAAAATAGATTGGCTGATACTTGCTGGATTTTTATGGAAGATGCCGAAACAGCTTGTATCAGCATATCCTCAAAATATTTTGAATATTCATCCTGCATTGTTACCAAAATATGGTGGTAAGGGTATGTATGGTAATAATGTACATCAATCTGTTATTGATGCAAAAGAGCTTCTATCTGGTATTACCATTCATTTTGTAGATGAACAGTATGACCATGGCACCCATCTACTGCAAGCCACCTGTCCTGTACTTGCCACAGACACTGTAAGTAGTCTTTCTGCCAGAATACATGCATTGGAATACCGATATTATCCTCAAGTGATTGAAGCAGTGTGTGGGTAAGCATAAGCTTTACTACACTTTTTATTTGCGATAATTCATAGAGAAAGTATATCGTTTTTGGGGTTTTATTGTTCTCAACTTAATCCTGATTTTTCATAAATAAAAATCATTGCACGTAGTGCACCATACCTAAGCAGAAATCATATGTGTATTAAGCACAAGAGATTTTTTTCTTATAAATATTTATACAAAAAATCTCAGGACTTTTTCCTGGGATTTTTTGTTTTCCAGCTACTTTATTTCATTCGCTTTTTGATAAATTCATTTACTTTTTCATAGGCATCCTGAGCAGCAGTTTCATTATACCTTTGGCTACTCGGATTTGCAAATGCATGGTCTGCATCATATACTTGCATTTCTAAAGTTTTTCCTGCTTCTTTCATATCTGCATCAAATTGTTGATACACTTGTGGTGTTATCCATTGATCTTTCGAAGCAAAAATGCCCAATACATCGCATTGTAAAAGCTGAAGCTTATCTTGCTTCTGCTCCGGCATGCCATAAAACATTACAGCACCTGCGGCCCTTTCGCCACCCATTATAGCGGTTTGCAAACTCCATCCTCCACCAAAGCACCAACCTATGGAGAAGAATTGGCTTTGAGCCGGCATATAATTCATAGCACCTTGTAGGATATGAATGGCACGATCGTTCTTTACTGCCTGCATATATTTTGCAGCATCATCGGGCTTGGTAGCCACTTTTCCATCATAGATATCTACTGCTAACACATTAATGCCTAAAGCACGACTTAGTCTTACAGATTCCTTTTTTACATAATCATTCAGTCCCCACCATTCGTGTATGACCAATAAATACCAGTTTGTAGGCATTTCCGCTGGTACCCAAAAGGCATTTGCCTTAACGCCATCTTGACAATCATATTGAATCATCTGGCCATATTGACCAACGTATTTGAAAGGGATTGGGGATTCATGCTTTTGTTGGAATGCTGGGTCCGAAGCAAATTGATTGAAAACATCACTTGCCGGAGCCTGACAACAGGAGACCTGTTGCGCATTCATCCTATAAAAACTTATCATAAAAATCAGCAGGCAGCACATTTTCATCTTCATAAATCGATATTTTTTTTAAATTAGGAAATAAATATTTCTATTAAAATCAGGCCAAAGAAAGGAGTTAAATGCTATGGATGATGCCTCGTTTTCGAATTCCATTTGTTTTTTATGAGAAATACTATAACTCCTATGGATAGTACTTTTATTCCAGATAGCATCATCTGCTGTCCGGTACTAAAAAATATAAATATCCAAATGCCAATTGCAAGAATAACTGGCAATGGGTATAATGGCATGCGCCACGCCATTCGCTTAGCACCAATTCTTTTTCTTAGTAATACAAGTCCGATGGCTTGCCCTACAAACTGAACTAAAATACGCATGGCCAAAATTGCGTCAATGGCTTCTTTCATTTTTACAGTTAAACTCAAAATAAATGCAACTGCGCCAAGGGCTAATAAAGAAATATATGGAAAGTTTTTTGTAGGATGTAACTTGCCAAACACTGAGAAAAAAGCACCATTCTGCGCAGCAGCATAAGGAATACGGCTATAACCCAAAGTGGCAGAAAAAACAGAAGCAAAAGCTACCCACAATACTAATGCTGTAATCAGTTTTGCCGCCAATGGACCTGAAATGACAGCTACAAACTCACTCACTACAAAAGAACTTTGTTGAATAGTTGATAATGGCAAAACAGATGAAATACTAATATTCATCAACATATAAAGCAGAAAAATGCCAATTATGGAAATGAGCATACTCTTTGGAATATTTTTTTGTGGGTTAATTATTTCTCCACCCAAGTGGCATACATTATAATATCCTAAGTAACTATACACCGTTTTTACTGAGGCAAAGCCTATGGCTAAAGCAAAGCTTTTATCCAAAACAAGTCCTTGATTGATGTGTTGAATAGGAGTAGCCATGTTACCATTTGCAAACCCACTGATGATTATCCATAATAAAGTTAGAATAACACCAACCCATAGGAATAAACTAATTTTACCTGCATCCTCTACTTTTCTATACAGTAGTGTTATAACCGCTATAACCACAGACCCACTTACTACCCTTGAAGTGATATCTGTGAGGGGTACCAAATAACTAAAATATTGTGCGAAGCCAATAGCTGCAGAAGCTATTACTAAAGGTGCCTGAATCATCGTTTGCCATACGAAAAGAAAACTCATAATACCTCCTGCCTTTTGGCCATAACACTCTTTTAAAAAATTGTAACTACCACCGGCCATGGGATATGTGGCACCCAATTCACTCCAAATAAAAGCATCGCAGATACTGAGTACAGCACCCGCTATCCATGCATAAAGAAACCATGGCCCATTCATAGTTTGAGCTACTATGCTCATTACAACAAAAGGGCCAATGCCAACCATATCAATCATATTGATGGCACAGGCTTGTAATAAATTTATTTTTCGTTCAAGTTGAGGAGACTGCATGAAGTGCCACAAAATAGCGGTAAATTTTTGCTGAATCCAGAAAAAAATTTATTCAATACTAGTTATACATTCAACAATGCTTGATAGCTTAAAACTTTTATTCAATAGTCCAAATTTTGCATTTGAAATATCATTTAGAGCGGAAACATTAGATAAAAATCAATTGAAAATAATCGTTGGCTTTTCAAATATTGGCTATTGCTTCAATCAAAATTTACCCTCAAACGCTTATCCACATTACCTTTCAGAGTTTTATGATAAGATCAAATACAATTTGGAGGTAAGACCTTCCATATCCAGAACAAAACTTACCAAATAGAGAGCTCATTAAAAGATTGATATGATAACTCCAAATGTTAAGCGAATTATTTTAATATAATCGATGCCATATTCAAAATATTCTGGTCGATTTTCTGAATGATTTGTAAAAAATAATTTGCGGTAATTTGAATTGTTATATTTTTAAAGCCAATTAATCAGTATAAACTAAACAGTACTGCCATGCGGAAATCAGACTTGGTAAATAATATTTCAGAAAAAACCGGCATTCCAAAAGTGGATGTATTAGTAACAGTGGAGACACTTATCCAGGAAATAAAAGAGAATATTGCCAAAGGCCAAAACATTTATATACGCGGCTTTGGGAGTTTTATTACCAAAAAAAGAGCTGCAAAAATTGGTAGAAATATCAAGAAGAATGTAGCTATAAATATCCCCGAACATTATATACCTGCATTTAAACCCGCCAAAGAGTTTGCAGCTGATGTAAAACAATTAAAGGTGGAGGCTTAATTTTGCCACTTAATTTTATATAGTGTCAAGAAAGCAATGGTTAGTTGTAGGTTTTGCCTGCCTTATTTTAATTGGCTTAGGATTTTTTGGAAAACGCACAAGTCCGTTTGTAGCAGCATTGCCTATAGAGGATTCTAATGCAGCATTATCCACTACTCAAATTATTTCATCTGCCAAAAAAATATTGAATGAAAATCAACTTCAAGTGCTCACTGCACTAGAAAATAGTGTAGTAAGAGGAAATGTACAAGAGCAGCAAATCAATGCGTATAAACAAATTGCAAAGCTTTGGATAGATAGTTTTCACAGAGCAGATCTTGCCAACTATTATAGGGGTGAAGCAGCGAAATTGGAAAAATCGGAAAAAAACCTTTCTTTTGCAGCCCTCTTTTTTTTGGAGGACTTATTATTGGAGCAAAATCCTGCAAGACAGAAATGGCTTGCCGGGGAGGCTCAAACTTTATTTGAGAAAGGATTAGAAATAAATCCTGATAATGATTCACTAAAAGTAGGGCTTGGAGCATGTTATCTTTTTGGAGGCACCTCAAGTACACCTATGCAGGGAGTATCTCTGATAAAAGGTGTAGCCGATAAAAATCCGGATAATCTCTTTGCCAGAATGATGCTGGGTTTGGGAAATATTAAAAACGGACAGTTAGATAAAGCACTTGAATATTTTGAATATATTTTAACTCGTGATCCGGATAATCTTGAAGCGGCATTTAATTTAGCAGAAACTTTTGAACAAAAAGGTGATAAAGGAAATGCTATAAAGTGGTATAAAACTATCAGGGAAAAAATTGAAGTACCTGAAGCAAAAAAAGAATTAGACAACAGAATTAGTTCATTAGAAAACTGATTCAAATTATTATAGTACTATAAACAATAAAATTATTAATTATGCCTTGTGGTAAAAAAAGGAAGCGTCATAAAATCGCAACCCACAAAAGAAAGAAAAGACTTAGAAAGAATCGTCATAAGAAAAAGAATAAATAATTTCTAGTATTGTCAGGCAGCTATTCGCCGAATGGCTGCTTCGATTGCTTGTCTGTTTTATTTACATCCCCGCTACTTTACCCCTCCTTATCTGCCTCAAAGTGCCACAGGGAACATGTGTTACTGCATTTATTCTATGCGGTTTGTGTGGTGTATATGAAATACTAAAGGAGAATATGTGAACAAAGAACTCGTTATAAATGCACTTAATTCTGGTGTGGAGATAGCCATGCTGGAAGATAAGAAATTGGTGGAATTGCACCATGAAAAAGCTGATGCACAATTTGCTGTTGGCGACCTATACTTAGGTAAAGTAAAAAAATTAATACCGGGACTTAATGCTGCCTTTATTGATGTTGGTTTTGAAAAAGACGCTTTTCTACATTATACAGATTTGAGCCCATACATAAAATCAATCCTACAGTTTACTAACATGAGTATGGAAGACAAATCTGAAAGAGGATTTGACTTCACAGAAATGAATTTAGAACCTGAAATAATTAAGACAGGAAAAATAAGCGAAGTTTTTAAAGGCAAACCGGAAGTACTTGTACAAATATTAAAAGAACCCATTGCAGCAAAAGGCCCAAGATTGAGCTGTGAAATTTCGTTGCCCGGAAGATTTGTAGTTATTACTCCTTTCAATGACATTGTTGCGGTTTCAAGAAAGATTCATTCTGGTGATGAGAGAAAAAGGCTTCAAAAAATCATTGAGGCTATTAAGCCAAAGAACTTTGGTGTTATAGTTCGCACTGCCGCAGAAGGAAAACAGACAGCAGAGCTTCATGAAGATTTGGAAACACTGGTAAACACCTGGAAAACGATACAGGCCAATCTAAATAATGCTAATCCACCAGCAAAAATTTTAAGTGAGCAGGGAAAAACCACCAGCATGCTCCGTGACTTACTCAATGAGGATTTTAAC
>CALAGJ010000008.1 GCA_937892395.1 uncultured Parafilimonas sp. | reverse complement strand
AATACAAATATGGAGGCTTCTATTCTTGAAAATAGAGCAAGAGCAAACAAAGCCACATCACATTTTATTTCTGTTGCCTTACAAGGTCCCGCATCCAATTTGAATGCATTTGGGGCTATTGTAAAAATATTTTACGCTGGTCAGCAGCAAGTATATGAGCAAAGTCCATATAGGGGTTATATGTCCACTGTATCCACAACTGCACATTTTGGATTGGGAAAAAATACAGTGCTGGATTCGGTGATAGTTTTTTGGCCGGGCAATAAAAAGCAAGTGCTAAGAAATATTTCCGCAGATGTCATGTTGAAACTCAACTACGCTGATGCCATTTATGATCAACCTACACGCCAATCATTAGCCGAAGGCAACTGGTTTACAAATACATCCCAACAATCGGGGCTTACAATGCGGCATAGTGAGCTTGATTTTATTGACTTCAATATACAAAAATTAGTGCCTCATAAGTTTACTCAATATGGCCCTGCCTTAGCTGTGACAGATATAAATGGGGATGGATTAGATGATGTAGGTGTAGGTGGCGGATCGCCCAATACTGCACAAGTATTTATACAACAAGCAGATGGTCAATTTGCAAAGCACAACCTTATAGATACTGTGCCCGGTTTTAAATATCAGGATGATGCGGCACTATGTTTTTTTGATGCAGATGGAGATGGTGATGCAGACCTGTATATAGCTAGTGGTGGCAGCGAAAATGGTCCCGGATATTCAGCCTATAAAGACCATTTTTATTTGAATGATGGAGCAGGTCATTTTGCGGAAGATGCAAAAGCAATACCTACAAATTTTAATTCTAAAAGCTGTGTTAAAGCAGCAGACTTTGATCAAGATGGTGACTTGGATTTATTCGTTGGTGGTCGTTTATTGCCCGGTAGTTATCCTCAGCCAGTAAATAGTATGCTTTACAGAAATGACAGTAAGCATGATGTTATAAAATTTACAGATATCACGGTTTCGGCTGCGCCGGAATTAATCAATATTGGATTAGTATGTGATGCATTGTGGACAGATGCCAACAATGATGGATGGACAGATTTAATAATAGCAGGGGAGTGGATGCCGATAAGTTTTTTTAAAAATGAAAATGGAAAATTCAAAAGGCAACAAACTACTTTAGATACAGAAACAGGATGGTGGAATAGTTTGAATGCAACAGATATTGACAATGATGGAGATATGGATTATGTGGCAGGAAATTTTGGATTGAATAGTTATATCAAGCCACTGCCCAATATGCCCGTAAATGTGTATGGAAAAGATTTTGATGGGAATGAAAGTTTTGATGCTGTATTTACTTCATACATATCGGCATCGCTTGTAGATAAAACAAAAAAAGAATTTATTATAGCCGGTAGAGATGAACTCATTAGAGAAATGACAGTTATGAAAGGACGCTTTCCCAACTATGCCAGCTATGCAAAAGCTACCATGTCAGAAGTATTTTCTAAAGAGCAAATGACCAATGTTTTAAAACTTTCTGCTACAAATTTCAACTCAAGCTGGATAGAAAACAACGGAAATTTTCAATTTGAAATGCATCCTCTTCCTGCAAAGTTACAATGGGCACCTGTGTATTCCATTTGTGCGGATGATTATAACAGTGATGGCAATATTGATTTAATCCTTACAGGAAATGAAAACTCGATGGCTCCATATCTTGGCCGGTGCGATGCGCTAAATGGTGTTGTATTGAAAGGAGATGGTGCAGGAAATTTTTTACCTTTATCTATTGCTGAGAGTGGACTCTTTATACCCGGCAATGGCAAATCACTTGCACAACTTGTGGTAGGAAATACTACTGCTTTGGTGGCAGGGCAAAATGCGGGCTCAATCAAACTTTATACATCAAAAAATCAAACAGGATCCTGTTATAAATTGCTGCCAGATGATGTGTATGCCATCTGTCTTCTTAAGAATGGAAAGCAGCGTAGGGTAGAGGCTGGATATGGTAGTTCTTTCTATTCACAATCATCTCGTTATATAGTGTGGAATGATTCAATTGAGAAAATAGAAATTGTCGATAATAAAAAACAAAAAAGGCTTCTTCAAAGGAAATATTAATAATTATGAGATATTGTATTATTTGTTGTTTCGTCATGTTATTGACCCATGCTTGTAAAACTGACAAGCCAAATAATGCATTGCCTCAGCATTTACAACAATATTGTGTACATCGGCTTACTGATGTTATTGTATATGATATTTTTTCACCACCTGTGGCATCCAGAATTTATGCATATAGCAATCTGGCATGGTATGAAGCATTGAAGTATAGTAACACACTTACGCAGTCGATTACTGCAAGTTTGCATGGTTTTGAACCCATACATCATATAGCAGATACGCTTGCTGTCAATTATGAGCTTGCAGCTGTGCATGCATTTTTTACTACGGCAAAAGCACTCCTGTTTTCAAAAGATAGTTTATCCATTACACAGACAGTGCTTGAAGAAGCATTCCGAAGGGAAAACAATACAAATATTTTTGAACAATCCATTGTTTTTGGAGATTCAGTTGCAGCTATCATTCTGCGTAGAGCAGCATCTGACAACTATAAAAAAACAAGAGGGATGCCGAGGTACAGTGTATTTAGAGAAACCGGAAAATGGCAGCAAACACCTCCTGATTATGCAGATGCTGCTGAGCCAAATTGGAAATTAATTAAGCCTCTTTTGCCGGATAGCGCTGGCCTTCTTCCACCACCGCCTCCACCTCCTTACAGTGAAGACGCTTCAAGTATTTATCAAAAGCAATTAGAAGAAATTGTTGCAATGCGTAAAAACATTACCCCACAGATGGATACCATTGCTCACTACTGGGATGATAATCCTTTTGTAACACAGCATGAAGGGCATTTTACTTTTGCCACAAAGAAAACAACACCTGCCGGTCATTGGATGGGTATTACTCAAATACTCACAGAACAAATGGGTGCAGACAACATAAAAACTGCGGCTTGCTATGCACTGACCAGTGCCGCCATTTTTGATGGATTTATAATATGCTGGCATGAAAAATATAATAGCCGCACGGTACGGCCTGTTACTGTAATTAGGACATTGAAAGATCAAAACTGGAATCCACTTTTACAAACACCACCATTTCCTGAATACACCAGTGGCCATAGTGTAATATCTGCTGCTGCAGCCGGAGTGCTTACTTTTATGATGGGTGCTGTATCTTTTATGGACACCACAGAAATGGAGTATCTGGGTTTAAGCCGTAAATTTGAGTCTGCAAAACAGGCAGCAAATGAAGCAAGTATTAGCAGATTGTATGGCGGCATACATTATAGAGCAGCTGTAGAGGCAGGTGCTCTACAAGGTGAAAAATTAGCAAATTTGTATGAGCAAAAATTTGATTATCAGAAAAGATAAATTTGCCGCCATTAATTGTCATTTCTTGTATAATTTTTTATGATAAATATATTAAGAAAAATATTTGGTTTAGGCCCGCAAGTGGATTACAAACAATTATTAAAAGATGGTGCCATCATTTTAGATGTACGCAGCAAGGGAGAATATACTGGCGGGCATATAAACGGTTCAATAAATATTGCTGTTGATACACTTAGCCAACAAATTG
>CALAGJ010000007.1 GCA_937892395.1 uncultured Parafilimonas sp. | reverse complement strand
CTTTCCCTACACGACGCTCTTCCGATCTATGGTAAAAGCCAGTCTTCCATTTTTTTACATAACTCCTCGTACCTTCAGCAGGAATCATGAGCATCAGTTTTTCCTGCTGCTGAAACATACTGGTAATGGTATCTACCAAATTATGATTTTTACTTCGCTCCACTGGCATGCCACCTACATAATATAGAATGGGTTTAAGAGGCCATTTAAACAATTCTTTTTTTGCAAGAAATCTAACAGGAATATTGAGTTTGAAAAATACGGCTAAGCTGTACAAAAAATCCCAGTTGCTGGTGTGTGGTGCTGCTATTACTACACATCTTTCATAACCTGCTGGAAGGTTAGTATCCATTTTCCAACCACTTAGTTTAAAAAGAAGAATAAATATTTTTTTCATTTTTTTAAGTAATCTCTGTTTGTTTTTTCACTGCATTAATCAATAGCTTCTACAGCTTTTTGTATCATCGGTAATTCAATGGTAAATGTACTTCCCTTACCCACAATACTACTTACTTTTATTCGTCCATTGTGTGCATCCAATACGGTTTTTACATAGCTCATTCCAAGTCCAAAACCTTTTACATTGTGGACATTGCCCGTATGGGCACGATAAAATTTTTCAAATACCCTACGCACTGTTTCTTTGTTCATACCTATGCCATTGTCCTCTATTTGTATGATGAAAAACTTATTCCCATTGTTTCGAGTAGTAATCTTAATAAGCGGGTCTTCTTTACTGTATTTTATGGCATTATCAATTAGGTTGTTGATCATATTACTAAAATGATTTTCTGCTACCATAACTCTATCCTCGCTGGCTTGAAAAAAATATTCAATCCTTCCATTTTTGTCTGCCAACTGTAGTTGAAAATTATTGCCAACCTTGCTGATTAATTCATGTAGGGGTTGCTTGGTAAAATGTATTTTTAATTCTTGCTTGTCTAATAACGCAGCCTGCAAAATTGTCTCTACATGTCTGTTCATCCGCTTGTTTTCATCCCTAATGATATTTGTAAAATAGGCCAGTTTTTCAGGATTGTTTTGTACTTTTTGGTTATTCAAAGCATCTACGGACAAAGAAATGGTGGCAATTGGAGTTTTAAGCTCATGGGTCATATTATTGATAAAATCACTCTTCATTTCGCTTATCTTTTTTTGCTTGAGCAATGCTCTTAGCGTTATAACAAATGCGGCAATGATAATAGCAGTGAACAATACGATGAACAAAATGAGCCAGATTAGACTCTGCCATACTTGTATATCAAAATCGGGAATAATGATAAACAAATGCTCATAGGCTAGGAGCCCCTCTAACTCGCTGCCAGTTTCAGGAATGATGGGTATAACCCTGCGCCTGAAATGCAATGTATCCAACGATTCCTGCTGAAAATGTGGCGATTGCATTTCCAATATAAAATCATCAGAATTAGATGTGATGGCAAATTCATACCTCAATTCGTCAAGGCCTTCATTGGTAAATGCCTTTTTTAGTTTGATATTTATTTCTGATATGGAAAATCTTTCAACTACTGCCGACGTTCTTAAAATATTCATGGATAAATCGTCTGGAAGAATTGGAAATGTATTTCTTCTGTTGAAGGGCATGCCCACTCCTGGAATAGTTCTGCTCAATTCTTCTGCCACATCAAGTCCGGCTTTATCTACCTTTTCAATAAATCGTTCCTGCTGTATCAGGGCCTGATTATTGACCCAATTGACCTGGATAATAATTATGCCCAATAGAGATAGGGTGATTAATAGTACAATGACTGGAAGTACTTTTTTCATTAGGGCAAAAATAGCCTCCTAAGGCTATGTGATGCAGGCAATTTATTTTTTAACGTGGTGCGTATAATCCTTTAGCCTAAAAAACACTTTTCTTTGAGGCTGTGAAAAAGCAAATACAAGGTAATCTATTGGTAGCAGATCCTTTTCTGAAAGACCCAAATTTTATGCGCAGTGTAGTGTATATGTGTGGACACAATGAAACGGGTAGTTTTGGCTTTGTACTGAATCAGCCGCTTGCATTTACGTTAAATCAAATAGTAGGAGAATGGCATGGGTGTGAGTTGCCTGTGTATCAAGGAGGGCCTGTACAAATGGGGGCTTTACATTATATACATCGCCGTGCGGATTTGATTCCTGATAGTACTGAAATAAGCAATGGCATTTATCATGGTGGCGATTTTGAAGTAATCAAAATATTGTTAGAAGAGCAGCTGATAAAGCCCACGGATATTAGATTTTTTGCCGGTTATAGTGGATGGGGAGAAGGACAATTACTTCATGAAATCAACAAGCAAAAAAGTTGGCTTATTTCTCCTAGTACGCAGGAATTGGTTTTTCATAACGACCATCAAAAAATATGGGGAGCTGCTATCAAACAGCTTGGTGCATCGTATGAGCCTATGATCCATTATCCCATTGATCCATTGTTAAATTAAGTATGTTTTCATACATTTTCATCTCTGAGTTCATCTATCAAATTGCTTAATTGACAGATATAATTTCCATATAATTTCTTGATGTACCATTTTGCAAAAAAATACATAACAGTTGCGAGGGCAATAAAATAACAACTAATGAAAATCCAAGTTTCCTTAGGAGTATGTAGAATTCCATCTATTATACCGGAGCCCTTGCCACTCATGGTTTCATCCGCATAGGTAAGTAAAATGGAAGCAATAAAACATACCGGCAAAAGCATCATGCTAAATTGGAAATATCTGCTCGTAAATTCATTGAGTAATAGATATAATTTTTCAAGATTTTCTCTTATTGCATATTGTGCAGTAGCAAATGCTTTTATTTTTTTATTGAGATATACCAGTACGAAAATAAAGCCAACAAATACCACAGAAAAAAATCCAAAATAAATACTGAAACTCCAATGTGAAGTGGTACAAGCTACAATGGCAAAGCATAGTGCAATGCAAACACATACCACTATTTCAAAATATATACTCCGTTTTAATTTGCCTGCTATGCTTTTGGATGATTGCTTGAGAATATCACTCAGTGCTGCATCCGTTTTGCTTGATGCCGGCTCATCCAATTGTTGCTTTAATAATTGTTTGATATCATCCAATTCCATAGCTGTTTCTTTTAAGAATACTGATAATATTTTTGGGTCTCTGATTTTAATTTTATTTTGAGTCTATTCATTTTTACAGCCACATTATTGGCAGTAATGCCCAGTGTGTCCCCAATTTCTTTATAATCATAATCTTCTAAATAAAGCATGACCAAAGCTTTGTCAATTTTGGATAAAGCTGCAATGGCTTTGTGCATGGCCTTAACCTGCTCCTCGGTTTCATCCTTACTTTCAGTGGATTCTGGAAACACAATAGTAGATATAACTGTAGGATGCTTTTTGTCTTTTCTAAGAAATGCAATTGCAGTATTTAATGCCACACGATAGAGCCAAGTTGAAAATTTTGAATCACCTCTAAACTTTGAAAAAGAATGCCATGCCTGCAATACAATTTCCTGAAATAAATCTTCCCTTGCTACAGACTCCTGCTCATACACATGGCATACCTTATGTATGATGCGCTGGTGCTGCTGTATATGCGCTAAAAATTCTTTTTCAAGCTGCATGTATGCACAATTAATAAGCAACCGGGGTAACAGTATAACCCTCTTTTTTCAATAAATTTAATATGCCCATTTGACCACCTAAATGTCCAGCACCTACTGCAAAAAAAATAGGATTTTCTTTAATCAATGATATTATACGAGGTATCCAGTTTTTATTGCGAATATTGAGCAGGGCATCTTCCATACTGCCCATGGTTTCGCTACTTCTTATCATATTGCTCAAAGCCTCCACATCTTTTTGCTTGTACAATTGCAATAGTTGTAAAAATTCATTTTTCATACTGTCCGTCTGCTGCAAAGCAGTGGCCAGCATTTGAGCTTGCTCTACATAACTTACAGATTCAAACACATCCAATTGTTCTTGCAATGATTCTAATCCATATACAGGAATGTGTTTTTGATGTGCCAGATTGGTAAGCTCCATTTCCCAACTTTTTGTGGAGGAGCAATTGAGTAGGGCCGGATATACAGCACTCATGGTAATCAGTGGCAACGACCTATTGAAAAGTGATAAGGGTAAGTGAGTAAGTGCTTCAAAACCGACCGCCATTTTTTCATAGTCTGCCTCTTCCAACAATGTTTTTAAGCTGGTATCGCCCTTCATCTGCATTTCATGCAGCATTCCCCCAAATACAGCTGGATCGTCCATGTCCAATTCTAAATAAAGTGCATGCTGCTGGGAAAATATATGTTCTAAAGTAGCTGTAAATATGATGTCATCTGGGCATGCCAAGTGTATTGTACCATAGATATAAGAGGCAGTAACTATGCCTTTGCCTTCTACCTTCCAGAGCAAACTCTGATTAACATTTTGTGCTGATGCAAGCATGGGCAAAAATGAAACAATCAAGGAAATAAAATTTTTCATACCATGTTATTCGTTGCAAGATGTGCATAAATATTACAATTCAGCTATCATTAAACTACGTAAAAGATTAAGTGCATATATAGCTGTAAGTTGCATATTCCGCATACGATCAAATCTAAACTGCATTTTCAAGGTTTTTATTTCATGTGCATTGCCTGCTGCCATCCATACGGTGCCCACAGGTTTATCAGTGGTGCCGCCATCCGGCCCCAATATGCCACTCACTGCTATGGTATAATCAGTTTGTAGTTTTGACAATGCACCGGTTACCATTTCTTTTACTGTGGCTTCACTTACCGCTCCATTGTTTTTTAAGGTATCAGACTGCACATCCAGCAGGTCTTCTTTTATTTGATTCGAATAGGAAATAATGGAACCCTTAAAATAAGCAGAAGCACCAGGCATGGCTGTAAGTAAGTGTGCAATATATCCGCCGGTACAGCTCTCTGCTGTGGCTATCGTTTTATTATTTGCTGTAAGCAATTGACCAATAACTGCCTCTAATTTTATATCATCATCAATGACTACATACTCATGAACCAATTGCTTTAATTCACTAAATTTCTCAATAAGTATTTTTTCTCCTGTGGCATCAGCAGCATACAGTGTAAGCCTAAGCCTGAGCATACCATAGTTTGGTAGATAGGCCAGTTTAATAGAAGATGGCAATGAGGATTCAAAATCCAGTATCATTTCCGCAATAAAGGATTCGCCAATTCCTGCTAATAATAGAGTGCGGTGGCTAATAAATGGCAAGGTGAAACGCTGTGATAGTGCAGGAATTACATCATCTGTAATCATACCCTGCATTTCATAAGGCACACCCGGCATACTTATATATATTACATCATCTTTTTCAAACCACATACCCGGAGCAGTGCCCCGTTTGTTTTGTAGTACGATACAATTATCTGGTACTTCTGCCTGTTTGAGGTTGCGCTCTATTAGCGGTCTTTTGATATAGTTTTCAAAAATGTTTTTTACATTAGCGAGTGCAGCTTCATTCACTACCAATCTGCCATTAAAATAAGTACAAAGCAAAGGTTTGGTGATATCATCTGCCGTAGGCCCAAGACCTCCTGTTATTAATACAACATTAGCATGTTTTGATTCCTCATCCAATGCCTGTAGTATTGAATTTGCATCATCACCTACTGCCACTCTTCTGTTTACTTTTATTCCAATGCCATTCAGTTGGGTTGCTATCCATGCACTATTGGTGTCAATCACCTGACCAATGAGCAATTCATCACCAATTGTTATAATGGAAACATTTATATTTTTTTGCATTTTTCCTGCCTTTGACATGTTACTTTCGCCGCAAAGTAATTGAAGACTATGACAAGGTTTTTTATTTTTATTGTATGCTGTATGACCGTGAGCATTTCAAATGCTCAAAAGCTGGCTGATCAATTATCAGCCGCTTCAAAGCAATTGATGGATGACCCTCAGTTTAAGCATGCAATACTTGGATTTTATGTAGAAGAAACGGGAACAGGTACGCCAGTTTTTTCACTCAATGAAGAAGTGGGTTTGAGCCCGGCCAGTACACAAAAAATTGTAACAGCTGCTACCGCATTCCATTTTTTGGGATCTGATTTCAGATACAAAACAGACTTCTATACTCCTACAAATATTCCCGCAGATAGCATCGTAAAAGGAAACCTGATGGTAAAAGGATTTGGAGACCCCACTTTAGGAAGTGTAAGGTGGAAACAAACCAAAGATTCAGTCATTTTTCGTCAGCTGCGCAAAGCACTTCAAATGCAGGGTATCAAAGGGTTTACAGGCAATCCCCTGTTTGATCTTTCCGCTTTTGATTCGCAGGCATTGCCCGGTGGCTGGTGCATAGATGATATTGGCAATTATTATGGTGCCGGTTGCTATGCAGTCAATTGGAAAGAAAATCAATACGACATTACATTGCGCAGCGATAATACAAAAGGATCTAAAGTAGCCATTGATAAAGTTGATCCCTATTCTACAGAGTATATGATAACCAGTGAAGTTACCGCAAATGGCACCGGGGATAATGCTTATATCTTTTTACCCGTTGATTATCCGGATATAGTGGTGAGAGGTACCATACCCCCCGGAGAGAAAAATTTTACCATTAGTGCTGCAGCAGTAAATCCTTTCAATAACATCAGGGATGAGTTGTTGAATAAAAGTGGTTTGTTTTTAAAGCCTGCATCTAATACCACGGTCATAGAAACAATGCCATCAAAAAAATCAAAACAATATAAATTAGTCTATACACACCAGTCTCCATCTTTAGATTCTATTGCCTATTGGTTTTTACAAAAAAGTGTAAATCTTTATGGTGAAGCACTTGTAAAAACAATAGCCTGGCAGGAAGATAGTTTGGGGGCTACCAATAAAGGTATAGAAATAATACAAGAGTTTTGGGAGCAGCAAGGTATTGATAAATATAGCCTTAATATGATAGATGGTAGCGGCCTTTCCCCTCAAAATAAAGTAACACCAAAAGCCTTAGTACAAGTATTACAATACGCACATCAGCAAAATTGGTATGATGCATTTTCTAAAGCACTTCCTTTATATAACAATATGAAAATGAAAAGCGGAACAATAGGTGGTGTAAAGGCATTTGCAGGTTATCATACAGCAGGAAATGGTAAAGAATACTCCTTTGCCATTATTGTAAATAACTATGATGATACTAAGGGCTCTATCACTCCAAAACTCTTCAAAATATTAGATTTGCTCAAGTAGCAATTATTAGTTTTATTTTTTAGAGTATAACTAATATTGCTATTCAACTAAAAGTTACGCAAGCTGAATTTCAGCATGTTTACTCTCAATTGAAGCACCATAAAAAAAGGAAGCTTTTTCATTAAAATCTGTAATACTATCGGTAGTATAAAAATTTGCAGTACCTCCTTTGCTGAGTTTGTTTTCCACTGCGGCATGGCGTTGCAAATAAGCTTTTAAACTATCCGCCACTATATCACCCTGACTCACAATTTTTATATGAGGTGGTGCATATTTTTCAAGTATTGGTTTTAGTAAAGGATAATGTGTGCAGCCTAATAATATGGTATCCAGGCCAGGTGTAGATTGTATAAACCTGTCTAAATCTCTTGCTATAAACCATTCACCTCCAGGTGTCAGATATTCATTGTTCTCAATCAATGGCACCCAGATAGGGCAAGCCTGCTGGCTTACTGTTGTATCCGGAAAAAACTTCTTGATTTCAATCACATAAGATTCAGAAACTACTGTGCCCTTAGTAGCCAATATACCAATATGATTTGTTTTGCTATAGCTGCCAATTACTTCAGAAGTTGGTCTTATAACTCCAAGCACCCTAAGAGATTGGTCTTCCAACATGGGTAAATTCTTTTGTTGTATACTGCGCAAAGCCTTTGCTGACGCCGTATTACAAGCCAACACTACCAACGGGCATCCTTGTTTGAAAAACCATTGCACAGCCTCCCAGGTATAATGATACACAGCATCAAAAGATCGATTGCCATAAGGGGCCCTTGCATTATCACCTAAGTAGAGGTAATCATACTGTGGCAATAAATCTTGCATATTTTTTAAAATAGTAAGCCCACCATATCCTGAATCAAATACACCAATTGCAGCCATAGTACAAAAATAACAGGAAGCAACATACCCAAAACATTCAACCCAGATTTTTCAGGTGACTTTATCCTCATAAGATGAAAAACGTAAGTATTCACTGCATCAGTTGTATCCTACATTTCAACCGCAAAATTTGGGGTTCGATTTAAAGCAATCATTTGGGCGTTTCCCTGCGGGCCGGGCTTTCGCTACAATCTTTTTGCCTATGGGCAAAAAGGATTTCCGCTTCAATCCCTAACGCAGCAATGTTTATTAACCTGCCTATATTTTATGTTTCAAAAAATCTACATTCAAATCAAGAATTCAACATATAAATTTTTGCACACCATATGAGTTGACCACCTATTTTTGCGCACTAACAAATGTTCGTATATGAATTTTCAGGCAGATGAATTAACCCTTCAAGTGGCACAAACAGCTCGTGATTTTGCACAGCAACACATAAAACCTTTTGTAATGGATTGGGACGAAGCCCAACATTTTCCAACTGAAGTTTTTAAAGAAATGGGCAAGCTGGGTTTAATGGGTGTGTTAGTACCTGAACAGTATGGTGGTGCGGGTTTGAGCTATTATGAATACAAAACAATTATTGAGGAAATAGCAAAAGTATGTGGCAGTATTGGGTTGAGTTTGGCTGCACACAATTCACTTTGTACAGGACATATCATGTACTTTGGCAATGAAGCACAAAAACAAAAATATTTACCAAAATTAGCCACCGCAGAATGGATAGGTGCTTGGGGTCTTACAGAACCAAACACTGGCAGCGATGCAGGCAATATGAAATGCACAGCTACAAAAGATGGCGATAATTGGATACTCAATGGTACCAAATGCTGGATTACACATGGGAAAACCGGCGATGTAGCTGTAGTAATATGCCGTACCGGCGAACCCAGAACACGAAACAATGCCACAGCCTTTGTGGTGGAGCGTGGTACTCCGGGATTTAGTGGTGGAAAAAAAGAAAATAAATTAGGCATGCGTGCCAGCGAAACCGCCGAAATGATCTTCGACAATTGCCGTCTGCACAAAAGCCAGGTGTTGGGCAATGTAGGAGAGGGCTTCATTCAGTCCATGAAGATCCTCGACGGCGGTCGCATTTCCATCGCTGCCTTGTCGCTGGGTATCGCCAAAGGCGCCTACGAAGCATCCGTTCGATACGCCAAAGAGCGGCACCAGTTTGGGCAGCCCATCGCCAATTTTCAGGCCATTAGTTTTAAACTGGCAGATATGGCCACCAGAATTGAAGCGGCCCGTTTACTTTGTCTGAAAGCTGCCTGGGAAAAAGACCAGCATATCGACTACACCTTAAGCAGCAGCATGGCCAAAGTATTTTCCAGCGAAACCGCCATGTGGACCGCCACCGAAGCCGTTCAGATCCATGGTGGATATGGCTTTGTAAAAGAATATCATGTAGAACGCCTGATGAGAGAT
>CALAGJ010000006.1 GCA_937892395.1 uncultured Parafilimonas sp. | reverse complement strand
GCTCCATTGCACGGTAAAAGAAGGGTAGCCCTGGCCGGCATACCATTGATTAAAAAAGTAAGTAAGATTTAAACCACTGGCGGCTTCAAGATTGCGCTGAAGGTCTGCTGTTCGTGCAAAATTGTATTGCAATAAAGGGTCGCCCAGGTAATCTCTAATACCTTTAAAGAAAGCACTGTCCGTCATGGTAAAACGCAGCATTCTTAAAAGAAAAGCACCTTTGTCGTAACTCAGACGGCCATCGAATATCCTGTTGGTGTTGGTGGTATCATCTACTTTAACCGAGCCATAAGGTGCTGAAACAATATAATCAAGATCGCTTTTTACGTTTTGTTTGTACTGTGCTACATTATTATTTTCCGGGTAAAGAAAATCGGCACAGTAAGTGGCAAAACCTTCGTTCAGCCAGATGTCCTGCCAGCTTCCGCAGGTTATTTTGTCGCCGAACCATTGGTGAGCCAGTTCATGTGTAACCAGGTTTTCGCCATTTGAAGTAATGAATGAATTGGTTTGGTGTTCCATGCCGCCACCCCAGCCAAACTGCGTTTGGCCGTATCGTTCATTTATAAAAGGATACGCGCCAAACTTATCGTGATAGAGGCGCATAGCATCCAGCAGCATAAAAGTGCTGTTATGAAAATAGGCCGAGTCTTCAGGATATACATAAGAAATCACCGGCAAAGATGTGCTGCCCAGTTGCACATTGTCTGTAAATACACTAAAATTTGTTACAGCAAAAGCTACCAGGTAACTGGCAATGGGATAACGGTGCTTATACCGTGTAACAATATTGCCACCCTTGCTTACTGTACTTACCAGCACTCCATTAGAAGAAGCTTTGTACTGAGCAGGATGTGTAATAAAAACATCAATACTATCTGCTTTGTCATCTAATCCATTTCTACAGGGCCACCAATCTCTTGCTCCATAAGGTTCGCTTAATGTCCACATTACCGGTTTACCACTATGGGTAGAAGTTACAAAGGAACCAAAGCCAGTATTGCCTGGTGCTCCTTTATAATATATACTTACACTATCCATTTTACCCACAGCATAGGTAGAGGGCAGGTTTATGATTAATGTATTCCCATTTCTCGAATTTATCAAACGGGTGTTACGCATCTTAACACTATCTACACCTAATGTGGATGCCATATCAAATGTAATACTTGAACCGGATTGAGACATTTTAAAATAAGATGTAACAGAACCAGATATATAGTATTGCGCCGGATCTACATTCCACTCACAACGATAGTAATGAACATTAAAATTTCCTGATGCTAAGGAGAAACTGGTGTTTTCAGCAATTCGTTGATGCGCTTGCATTTCTGCTTCTGCTATTTCTGCTGTGCTTTTGCAGTACCGCTCTTGAGCCTGCAGGGATATGATGGTACATAATCCCAATACTGATGTCATTAATTTTATCATGGTATAATTTTATGTTGCTAAAGTATGACAAACTTGTAGTCAAGGAAAATATTGTTTAAATATTAGTAAGACCGGCTTATTTCACCGCTCATATTTATTCCGACCCATTTGTATAAACAAATATTTTTTCTATGGTGTAACATTTTTATTCGCACCACGTAAGACAAAAAAATATTAGATGAAAAAGATATTATTCTTCTTGTTTACACTGAATGTAACATTGATGGGATTCAGTCAAACAATTTCAGATCCTAATGCTATAGTTAGAAAACTCAATGGCTCATTTCACGCTATCAAAGTATCTGATGGTGTTGAACTGTTTTTATCTCAGGGCAGTCAGGAAGCTGTGGCAGTAAGTGCCGGCAAGCAAGAGTATTTTGATAAATTTAAAACCGAAGTAGAGAATGGTGTTTTAAAAATATATTATGACGAATCATGGGGCAATTGGAATGCAAAAAACAGAAACCTGAAAGCTTATGTAACCTGTATCAATTTAGATGAATTAAAAGCAAGTAGTGGTTCTGATGTAAACATTTCCGGAGCAATTAAATCGACTAATTTTAGTTTGCAGGTATCATCCGGTTCCGATTTTGAGGGGAATTTAGTAGTATCCAATATGCAGGTAAATAGCAGTAGTGGCAGCAGTATTCGTTTGAGTGG
The DNA here is from genome assembly GCA_937892395.1 of uncultured Parafilimonas sp. GTDB lineage: Bacteria > Bacteroidota > Bacteroidia > Chitinophagales > Chitinophagaceae > CALAGJ01. Next base: position 22,781 of record CALAGJ010000006.1, on the reverse strand, counting down.
TTCTGCTACAACTACCAGGGTAAAATCGAGCAGTGGTAGTGATATCAAAGGGTTTTCCTTTACTACAGAAAGCTGTGATGCAGATGCCAGTAGTGGAAGCGGTATAGAAATATCTGTATCCAAAGATTTAATTGCTGAGGCAAGTAGTGGTGGAAGTATAAAATATAAAGGCGCTGCCGTTATCAAAGAAATTTCTAAAAGCAGTGGTGGCTCCATAAAAAAAATATAAAAATTCTTGAGAAATCTACATTTCTCATGTGCAAACCGACAGCCTGTTCTCAGGCTGTTTTTTTATGTTATATGCTAAAAGATTTTGCAATAGGAGCAGCCTAAACTGCTAGATAATATGAAACAAGATACAAACCCCAAAACAATCAAAATAAATATAGAAATCATTTTATACTTTTTGAATGAAAAGATAATTCTATGAATTTGAAACTACTATTTTTGCGCCCTGCCCAGGTGTTGAAATTGGTAGACAAGCCACCTTGAGGTGGTGGTGCTCGAAAGGGCGTGCAGGTTCAAATCCTGTCCTGGGCACAAAGCAAACTTTAGAGTTTGCTTTTTTTATGAGAATAGGCATTCAATATTTCCACACATATAAAATAAGTACCTTATTTTTATTGATCCATCAACTGCTACTTCCTTTTTCATCATTGCCCGGAGGGCTAAAAAGAAAAATCAACTATTTTTGAATTCGCTATTGAAACACTTACTCATCTTGAATATAGGCAAACAGCAACATCTATATTTCACATTTGAAAATTTCTGTTTAACCTAATTTTGTACAAACATTTACAGTGGATATTGAATCTATACAAAAACAAATCGATTTATACAAGGAAAGTAATCTTCGTCTGTTTACAACTTCCTCTTTTCAAACACATAGCATTGCACTGCTGCATATTTTGAGTACCATTGATCGGTCTATTCCAGTTTATTTTATTCACACCGGCTATCACTTTCCTGAAACGCTTGTATATAGAGATACAATAGCAGATTTATTTGGTCTTCATATTGTAAATGTATATTCTGCTACATCTAAAATACATCAACGAGATACTCAGGGCAGATTACTTTATGCCAGCGACCCTGACTTGTGTTGTCACCTAAATAAAGTAGTTCCTTTGGAGCCTGTGTTGGCTGCTCATGATGTTTGGATCAATGGTGTACGTGCAGATCAAGGTGAAGTAAGAAAGAAATTTGATGTAGAACAGAAAGCGAAATTTGGCGTTACACGTTTTCATCCTATGCTGGACTGGACCAGCAAAATGATTTATGACTATTTAAGACAACATAATATTCCACATCATCCATTGGAGGACAAGGGATATTTTAGTATTGGCTGCGAGCCTTGTACTAGAAAATGGGAAGATGCTATGGATAGCAGGGATGGTAGATGGTATGGTTTAAAAAAATCTGAATGTGGCTTGAATACCGATCTTGTTGTATCAAAATAATATTGAACTTAATAGTTTAATCCACTACTAAATATTCTCCCTTTTCATTGATGGAAATTAGTGGAAGATTTTTTGTTTTTTCAAAGTAATCATACACTTTTCTAAGGGATGCGGAAAAAGGTGCTAATTGTGCTTTGGAATTGATGAGCGTATTAAAATATTCCTGACCTTTTGTATTGCTAAACCGATATGGGAAAATATGTACTGGTATAAAATCCTGACCCTGATCCTTTGCCAACACACTAAGGGTATATACCTCTTCTACAGGTTCATCCTGAAGCGGTATGCATCCCACAGTAAGACACCTGCCATGTATAAAAATGGCACCACCGGGGTGCATACTATCGCTCAGCACATCATCACTCGCATTGGGATAGTTGATGCCCAATGCCAAATGAAAAGCACTGCGTGGATTGTATTTATTTACATAATAAAAACCCTCCGGCACTTGATAATCTCCTTCAAATCTTTTTGGGCCAAGTGTGCCTGCCATAGAGCAAACCTTATATGTTTTGAATAATGTGTAAGCAGATGTTTGATCATTTCTTGCCCATACTTCAAACTCGCCATCGTATTTAAAACTGCGGAAATACAATTCCTTTAATGGCCAGCTAAGTCCTATGCTTTTTGCTCGGCTTTTCAGACTGTCCTGCGTATGACTAAAAGCCTGAGCCACACGGGTGAAGCTCATTTGATATTGCAAAAATGAGGATTGTGCCTGCAAACATGCAGCGCAAAAAATGCATAGTATAAAAATAAAAAATTTCTTCACTGCTGCAAATGTAAACGGTTTCATGCGTTGCAAATTCTATAAATATGTTATTTCAGAAACGGGTGTGTGTAATAATTGTTATTGCTAAACGCAATGCACAGGGCATTTTAACAGTTTAGGTATAAGAGAATTTTCTACTATCCTAAAACAGAATGTTCAATTATCTTTCAATGGTAAGTAACTCCTCCGCCATGGCTGCAATGGACTCAACACTTTGCAATTGCATACAATTAAAATGTTTTTTTGGACATGCATTATGACCGATTTTACTACAAGGCCTACAGGGCAAATTGGGCACTTCTGCATGTCTGCTTCTGTTTTTATGCCTACCATAATATGGATACATGCCAAACAGTGGCACTGTATTTCCCCATACGGTTACAATTCTTTTTTTAAAGGCTGCTGCTATATGCATCAAACCAGTATCCGGCGTAATGAGTAAACTACTTTCCTGTATTAAATAAGCTGTTTCAGCAAGGTTAAATTTGCCGCAGGCATTATAAATTTTTACCGTGTCAGATTCATCTACTTCATGGGCTCTGTCAAAATCTTCTTTGCCGCCCAGCAGTATAATGGGATGATCAATTTCAGCACACAAAGCTTTTAATTTTTCAACAGGTATCTGCTTAGTAGCATGTGCAGCACCTATGGCTATAGCTATGTATCCATGTAAGTGTGTTAGTGGCAAATCAGATTTAGGAACAATATCTTTTTTACCAATAAAAAAATCAAGCCCTTCCTCATCATTTTTTATTTTAAATGATTGTAGCGTATCTAAATATCGATCTACAATATGCTTAACGGGTAGCTTATTTATTTTAAAAGTGGTTAATAGCCATTTCTCAATATTCAGCTTATCAAAAGAAAATGACTTGGCTTTGTACAAGGCAATTTTATAACGAAGGGTACGTATATTATGATGCAGGTCTATGATATAATCAAACTTCAATGTTTTTAAATGATGAATCAGTTCAGATTCATTTTCTTCCGTTACCAAATGAAGCTTGGTGATATATGGATTATGCTCCAATACGGATGCATATCCTGCACGTGTTACATAGTGTATTTCTGCTGCAGGCATCTGTTTTTTCAAACATCGCATGACAGGTGTGGTCAAAACAATATCGCCAATAGATGAAAAGCGAAGTATTAAAAATTTTGGAACCAATCCCATGCTATTGCAATACTATTTTAATTCAGGTTGCGAAAATCAACAGGCACTAATTTACTAACTCCGGGCTCCTGCATGGTAACTCCATATATAACGTCCACACTGCCCATTGTCATTTTATTGTGCGTTACAATAATGAACTGTGAGTTATCGCTAAACTTCTGAATCATCTGGGTAAACTTACCCACATTGGCATCATCCAATGGAGCATCCACTTCATCCAATATACAGAATGGCGCAGGCTTAATGAGGTAAATAGCAAATAACAATGCAGTAGCTGTCAATGTTTTTTCACCACCACTCAACTGTGTGATGGATGATGGCCTTTTCCCTTTTGGCTTTGCCACAATGTCAATACCTGTTTCAGCTAAATTTTCAGGATTTTCAAGTATCATATCCGCAGTGTCTTCATCTGTAAACAGTGCTTTAAATACCTGTTGGAAATTTTCCCTTACTTTATTGAAAGTATCTAAAAACTGCTGATTGGCAGTAGCTTCCACTTCCTGAATAGTTTGCAACAAACTCTCTTTTGCCGATACTAAATCATTTTTTTGTTCTACGATAAATTCATAGCGTTTTTTCATTTCATCATAAGCTTCTATGGCCATTGGGTTTACCTCACCCATATTTTCTAAACGCTTACGAATCCTATCATTGGAGGCTTGTAGTTCTTCCTGACTGAGATTATTGCTGCGTGGTTCCTCCAAAATTTCTTCCAACTGTATGCGAAACTCTACATGCAGCCTTTCCTTCATACCGGCTAATTGTAGTTTGAGTTCGCTCAGTTTATCTTTTACTTCACTCAGCAGGTGTTCTGTTTGCTCTTTTGATTTATGCAAAAGCTTTAAGGCTGATTCTTTTTCTTGTAATTCATTCCGCAGGTTATAGTAAGCCTGATCAGCTTCATTCAGTTTTAGTTCTTCTTCTTGCTTGCGTTTTAGCTGCTCTACTAATTCAATTTCTAAGGTCTTTAATTGGGCATCGCTTTGTCCTATTTCCTCACTGATACTACTCCGCTGATTGGTATTTTGAGCCACCTGAGTATGTAGTTCTTTGAGTTGGTTTAGCTTAAACTCAAACTCCTGCTGCAGCGCATTTACCTTGCTGAGTAGCCTGGTGTGTGCAAGGTTGGCTTCATTATATTTTGCATTTGATTCATTGTATAAAGCCTCTGCATTTTTATAACTATCCTCTGCCTCTTGTAGTGTAGTGGCCGCAGTTTGCAAGCGCTCATTTAAGTCGGTAAGCAGGTCTTTAATATCTGCATTACTATCCATTTCCTGCTGTCTGCGGTCTTCCATATCAACCAGGCTTCGCTGAGTGGATGCTTGTAAATGCTGAATATTTTCCAGCTTATTTTTTAACGCAAACACTTGGTTAGTCCATTGATTGATCTGGCTTTCTGCCTCCTTTATTTCTTTTTCCTTTAACTGTTCATTGTATTGTATAACTGCATCATGCTTTATCTTAATTTCAGCACGCAGTGCGTTTACTACTGCATCCTGCAATACAATTTCATCCTGTAGTTTTTCCAAATTTTTCAGCCTGCCTATGCGTTTACCTTCAAACACACCCACACTACCTCCCGTAAGTGTGTATTTACCTTTTACATAGCGTCCGGTTTTCTCTATTATCACACTACCATTGCTGTTTTCTAAAGCATGTTCATCTTCTGCAATAAAAACATTGCCCAATAAATAGTCTGCCAATTTTTTATAAGGTTCATCCACTTCTATTACATCCAATACTTTGATGGTATTGGCCGGTTGCTGGTGTTCGGCATCCTGCTCTTTTATTTTATCCAATAATAAAAAGTTTGCCTTTCCTTTTTGTTTTTCGTCTAATAAATGAACTGCTTGCATGCCCTCTTGCAGATTGTTTACCACATAATAATTGAGGTAAGGAGACAATACATTTTCCACCGCTGCCCTATATGCTTCCTGCACATATATGATGTCTGAAAGAATGGGTGCTGCAGTAGCCCAATTTTCATTATTTTTCAAAAAGCGAATACTTTCAGGATAGCCTTCCATACTATCTATCATACTCTTTAGCAGATTATGCTCATTGCGCAGTGCATCTATCTTTCTGTTTTCCTCTGCCAGTTCTGAGCGCAGCTTTTCCAATTCACTTTGTGTATCCAATATCTGAATCTTTGTTTGCTCATGCTGCTCTTTCATAGCAGTAAGATTTTGCTTGGCATCATCCAACTGATATTGCTTTTGCTCCAGCTCTGTGTCTAATTGTTTTTGCTGATTAGTCCGCTCCTGCTGCTCCTGAGATACTTGCCAGATACTCCGCTGAAGGTTCATAATATTTGTATCTGCTACTGCTACTTTTTTCTCCGCATCAAACTGGCTTCTTTGCACTTGCTGATACCCGGTTCTGGCCATATCTGTAGCACTGCGTTTATCGTCCAAAGAGATTCGAAGATTGTCGGATGCTGTGCGGCATATATCCATACTCTCATTTGCCGCTGCAGCATCTGCGGTTTTTTCCAATACCTGCTTTTCTGTAAAAGCAATAGAGTCTTCTAAATTCTTTTGCTGCCCTGCTGCCTTCTCTAAAAACTGTGCAAGATTTGTTTCCTTTTCTTTGAGGTAGTGCAACTTTTGAGCGACTAAGTTTTTATCATTCTCCTTTGTACGCAATTGCTGCTGAAGTTCATTAAAAGCATGCTGCATTGTTTGCAGTTGTTTTTCTTTGTCAATAAATGCCAGCTTTTCCTGTTCCAGTGAAGCCTCAGATGTAGCCACTTGTGCTTCTAATTGACTACGTTTATCTGTTTCTGCATCTTGCTGATCATTTAGGGTTTTATAGGTTATATTAAAACCTTCTAAACTGGCTTTGGCCAATTCAATATAAATTTCCTTATACTCCTTCTTTAGTTCATGATATTTTTCCGCTTTTCTGGCCTGACTTTCTAATGTTTTCAACTGATTATGAATTTCAAAAAGCAGATCCTCTATGCGGTTTAAATCACCTTCAGTGGCATCCAATTTCGCCTTTGCTTCCTTCTTCCTCGTTTTGTAAATAGTAATACCTGCAGCTTGCTCCAGCATACGGCGGCGGCTATTGTCCTTATCCTTTATTATGTCATCCACCATGCCCAGTTCAATTATGGCATAGCTATCATTACTTACACCCGTATCCAAAAAAAGATTATGTATATCCTTCAAGCGGCAGGCCACATCATTCAGCCGATATTCACTTTCGCCATTTTTAAAAAAACGGCGGGTTACAGTAACTGTACTAAACTCAACCGGTAATAAATTTTTAGTATTTTCAAATGTCAGGCTTACTTCTGCAAGGCCGCTTGCACTGCGGGTTTTAGAACCATTGAATACAAGAGCTTCTAAGTTTTCGCTGCGCAATGAGCTAATTTTTTGTTCCCCAATTACCCATCGGATGCTATCAATAATATTACTCTTACCACAGCCATTGGGGCCAATGATGCCAGTAATACCTTCATCAAAATTTACAATAGTTTTATCTGCAAAACTTTTAAATCCCTTTATTTCTAATTGCTTTAAACGCACTTTATTAAATTTTTCAACTGCGAACGTATCCCAAAAAACCCGAAACGTCTAAACCTCAATTTCTATTGTGGAGAATTGGTGTACAAACGATTTTTTAACCCAGCCTTTGTAGTTGCCCTATATTTCAAGACTGAAAAGAGGCTCAAACAACTGTTAATCGTTCATTTCACCCCAATTTTTCTCCCTTCGGGAAATGATTAAGCAGGAAAAACCCCACCATAAAAATCCCAAATCATACTAATCATTAGATCAAAAAAATCATAGTGAAGACATTTTTCCCCTCTCGGGGAATGATCAATTGCATATAGCAGAAGTTTTTACTTATTTAAATGACTGTGGCAAAGAAGGGCCATATTGAACCAAAATTTTTGAAATTGAAATTTAGTACAAAGCAAAATCACTATACAAATACTCCTTTATAAATAATAGATACCTTTTAGATATTACACTATTTCTTCCGCTAAAAATTAACTTCCAATAAATAACCAGATTGTCTTTAATCTATCCATGTCTAAGTCTATGATAAAATATGGGATTAAAACTTTGATACCAATTTCCAATTCCTTTTAACATTAGATTTTGTGAAAACCTATTACTTTGCCGCCCTTTGCAAATAAAAGCTAAGGTAAACTGGCATGCGGCTACAGAAAAAAATCTACATACTCACAGCAATTTGTTCCTTAATAGTTTGTACTACTATAGCACAAATAGACACGATACCCTCCAATGGATTAGACCCAGAACTACTAAATATTTTCAACAATAAAACTACCAAAAAATATAAGGTAGAAGCCATACAAGTAAGTGGCAACACCTATTTTGATCAAGCCCTTTTGATATCGGTGGCAGGTATAGCAGTGGGGGATGAAGTTACAATACCCGGTGGAGATCAGTTTAGTAAAATCATTCAAAAACTTTGGGAGCAAAATTATTTTAGTGATGTGGCGGTTTATATTACAAAGCTAAAAGGAGATAATATAACGCTTGAAATAGCAGTTACAGAAAGACCACGCTTATCCGGATTCAAGTTTTTAGGCATCAAAAAAACAGAAACAGATGACCTTACTCCAAAAACAGACCTCACTATTGGAAAAGTAATTACAGAAAATCTGAAACGAACCACCAAAGATGCCATAGCAAAATACTATTCTGATAAGGGATATCGAAATGTACAGGTATCCGTGGCACAAGTGGCCGACACTTCATTTCAAAACTCAGCCCTCTTAAATTTTTCAATTGACAAAGGAAAAAAAGTAAAAATTGCAGAAATCAATTTTCTAAATAATACGGTCAATACCAAGAAGCTTGAAAAACAAATGAAGGGGACCAAAGAAATGAGTCGCCTCACATTATTTCCTGGAAAGGATGCCACCGTTGAGAGTGACAGTATGCGCTACAGCTTTGGGGAATACGTTAATGATTTGGGTTTTCTTTCTTATACAAAAACACGCAGATTGGTAGAGCCTTACATTAGATTAAAGCTCTTTACCTCAGCCAAGTTTGATGAGAAAAAATACGCAGAAGACAAAGATAAATTACTGAGCTATTATAACACATTGGGCTATAGAGATGCCATCGTTACAGATTCTTCCTATATACACAATGGCAATTTGGTATTGGATTTAAAAGTGGATGAAGGTCAGAAGTATTATTTTGGAGATGTAACATGGAGGGGCAATACCAAATACTCAGATTCAGTTTTAAATATCCTACTAGGCATACACAAAGGGGATACTTATAATTATGATATACTGAGTAAAAAATTAGGTCTTTCCATTTCCCCGGAGGGAGGAGATATCAGTGGATTATATATGGATGATGGTTATTTGTTTTTTCAGGTAAACCCAATAGAAACAGCCGTATACAATGACACTATTGATTATGAGATAAGAATAGCCGAAGGCCCGCAGGCTACGCTTAAAAATATAAAAATTGAAGGCAACGACCGTACAAAAGAATATGTTATCAGGAGAGAATTAAGAACCCTGCCGGGTGAAAAATTTAGCCGTAGTGATATCATCCGCAGCCAGAGAGAAATTGCTAACCTCGGATATTTTAACCAGGAAACCATCAATCCTAAAATTGTTCCAAACTCTGATGATGGTACTGTAGATATTACCTGGCAAGTAGAAGAGCGCAGTAGTGATCAGCTTGAACTAAGTGCAGGATTTGGAGGTGGCATTGGTCTTACAGGTACCTTAGGTATCAGTTTTAATAATTTCTCTACCAGAAATATTTTTAATAAAAAAGCTTGGGATCCCCTTCCTGTGGGTGATGGACAAAAACTAAGTTTGCGTGTACAGAGTAATGGACGTGCATTTAGGTCTTACAATGCATCATTTACAGAACCTTGGTTAGGTGGCAAAAGAAGAAATGCTTTTACTGTAAGTATTTATGATACCAAATTTGCAAATGCATTTGATCCTACCACAGGTCAGTTTACAAAGCGTGCAGCAGATACTTCTTTCTTTAAAACAACAGGTGTGTCTGTAGGTCTTTCAAAACAAGTAAAATGGCCGGATGATTTTTTTGCACTTGGTGCAACAATTAACTATGCACGATATCAGCTACGCAACTATTTCATTGACCAGCGAAATCTGCCGGGCTTTAATAATGGCTTTTCAAATAACTTGAGTTTAAGGCTTACATTGAGTAGATTTTCAGCTGACAATCCAACCTTTCCGAGAACAGGTTCTAACTTTTCTTTAGCTGTATCACTTACCCCACCATATAGTTTATTTGATAAAAGTATTCAGACTTCTTCAGAACCATTTAAATGGATCGAATACCACAAATGGCGTTTTAGTGGGGAATGGTTTGTGCCTATTGGCAGACCAACCGGTGAAGATAGAAATAAGCAAATGGTATTGCGCATGGCAGCAAAATTTGGATATCTCGGTCGCTACAATCGCAATTTGAGTATATCGCCATTTGAGCGATTCCAAGTGGGTAATGCTGGGTTGAATAATAACTTTGCCTTACTCGGTTATGATATCATTGCGCAGCGTGGATACCCGGTTTATGAAACTTCTGATCCTCGTATAAATCCGGATCAGCAAGGTGCATCACAATATTTTACAATGTTTAATAAATATGTGTTGGAGTTGCGTTATCCGATTGCGCTGAACCCAAGCAGCACTATTTATGCTTTGTCATTCTTTGAAGCAGCAAATGGTTGGTATTCTTTTAAAGATTATAATCCATTTAAATTGCGTCGTTCGGTGGGTGTGGGCTTGCGTTTCTTCTTACCAATGTTTGGATTACTCGGGTTTGACTATGGTATAGGATTAGATCGTTATGGACCAAATACATCCATAAAAGATGCAGCCAGCTTTACATTTATGCTGGGTTTTGAACCAGAATAGAAATCTGATTTAACAATAAAAAATATTTGTGGCATCATTATAATTGTATCACTTAAAAAAGTAAAAATGAAAAAGCTGTTTTATGTATTTGTACTTGTAATGCTTAATACTGCTGTGCAGGCACAGAAGTATGCTGTTATTGATACAAAATTTATATTGAGTAAAATACCGGAGTATGTAGATGCTGATAAAAAACTGGCTGCTGTAAGTGAGCAATGGCAAAAAGAAATTGATGAAATGCAAAACAGCTTAGACCAGATGTATAAAAATTATGATGCAGAGCAATACATGCTGAGTGATGAGTTGAAAAAGAAAAGAGAAGACGAATTATTCAATAAAGAAAGGGAAGTAAGGGATATGCAGAAAAAACGCTTTGGTTATCAGGGCGATTTATTTAAGGAAAGAGAAAAATTAGTAAAACCCATACAGGATAGGGTTTACAACGCAATTCAAAAAATGGCAATAGCTCGTGGATACGACTTTATTTTGGATAAAAGTGAGGGAATTACTGTTATATTTGCCGACCCAAAATTGGACAAGAGTAACGATGTACTTACCACAATGGGTATTAAATTTTAAACTGTTAAAATAAAAATTAAACCACGCACTAAGCAAAACTGAACTGGTTTTTGCAAGTAGTGCACACAAATTGTAAACATTAAAAAAATGAAGAAAATCTTATCTGTTGTTTTTGTATCTGTTTTGGTAATGGTGGCAAAAAATAGTGAGGCACAAGCTACTAATCCAGCCATAAAAATTGGCGTTTTTGATTTGGAATTGATGGTGCAAGCTATGCCTGGGTATAGTACAGTTGATAGCTTAGTACGCTCTTATGAGCAGGATACCCTTATGGCTGAGCGTCAAATATTTGAAAGCGAATACCAACGCTTAGACAGTACATATAAAGTGGATTCTGCGGCTGGTAAATCAGCAACTATGCTTAATTATACCAAGCAACAATTGCAGCAGATGGCATTTAACTTGGTGTATTGGCAGCAAATAGCTCAAAATAAATCAGATGGTAAAAGAGCTGCATTGTCTCAACCACTTTATGAGAAAGCAGCTGCTGCTTATAAGAAAGTGTTAGATACAAAAAAATATGCTTTGGTATTGAAACCAAATACTTATGAATTAGGTACAACTATTGACAATCTTTTTCCAATGGTATGTAAAGAAATGGGTATTCCTTGCCCACCTGAATTGGGTGGAGAAGCCGGACAGCAAGGTAGTGGTGTAAAACCAAAAACGCCATAGTTTAAATAACAAATATTTATTATAAAAAGAGGCAGTTTTTCAATGCCTCTTTTTTTGTACTTAGTGTTGTGGTTGATTTAATAATTGGTATAAAATTATTGAAATGAGTCCCAAATTTCTTTGCAATATGTCTCTATAATGGTGAATAAGAAAAAATAAAAATTTTTGGGTTTTCAAAATTCTATTCCTCAAAAAAAATCATACAGGATAGTATAGCTGCACCTTACGCTTCAAATTCGATATAAAACATAAAATTCCAACTCAGATTTTTCTGTTTCATGGGGGGTGCATGGCACAAATCCTGAAAGCAGTAGCAGCCGGGTTGATGGGTGATTTTGACAATGTGATGCCGCAAATATTTTTTCTACTTTTAGCATTTGAAATGCATGATCAATAACCAGTCGTATGGCATCTTTCATAATTCCCTTACCATGATGTTTTACTTGCAATTCATAACCAATTTCGCAGGTATTTTTTTCTGTTGAAAAATCAAATAAACAGATGGTGCCTACTACTGAATTTGAAGGCGGAACAGTAATAGCCCAGTATAGTGCATTGCCATTTTTAATGTACTCGTTGATGGTGTGTATGAAACTTTGGGCATCTTCAACCGTAAGGCACGGAGCTCGGTCTAAGTATCTATTTACAAGAGTTTCAGAGCGCAATTCAAAAATTTCATTTTTATCATCGATAGATAATTGTCTCAGCAATATTCTTTCATTCATTATTACAGGGAAATTTGAAATTTCAGACATTGAACTGTGTTTATAATTTTATAGAATTATGTATTTCATTCGCAAATGCATTTTAACTGGGCATAAGGTTGTGGATGCTAATGCATTAATTGATCAATTAATGAATTAAAAATTGTGTGCGTCTTCTGATTCGATTATTGAACCTGAACTTATATTCATTTTAATATTTTGGTATTAATAGTTTCGAGCATTTGTGATGTTTTCCTCTGAGCCAATTCTTGAATGGCATAATTTGTTTATGCAGTTCTTCCATTGATTTTTCTTTATCAGACTTTCGTGTTTCTATCTTCATTTCTTTTTTTAATTTTGCTGTTGCACTTTCATTGTATCTACATTTTTTACATCATTTATAAAAACAGGTTCTACCTTTAATACTTTCTTTACACCCACAGCGAATGCATTGGTAACCATTGCCCCATTTCTTAAGAAATATATACTCATAACATGCATCGTTGATGTTAAATCGCTTATTAAATTCTATTGGATTGACACCTTCAAACATATCTAAATATAATTAGCCATAAATATACTAACATTATTAGCTAATGATATATGTTTTATGAGAAATGCGAAACAAATACATAATTCTAAAATTTTAAATAATACGGTTTGAGTAATGCTACAAAATCTGATGTATAACTACCATCAGCTTCTTTTATGATCAATGATTCAAAAAATGGATTTGTGGGTTGGGTTGTAATGATGGCAATAAATCGAAACAACGGTCCATTACTTTTTTGAAATACAGACAACATGCCATGTGTATGAAGTTGATGGCATTCAAGTAGCATTTCAAATGCCTGCTTACGACTTGATGGAAGTAAAATAGCCGCAAACCCAGCCGGAGCAAGGCTTTTGCTGATATACGTCAACAAATCATTTAAACTAAGAGCCGTGCTGTGCAAAGCATCATTTCTTCTTCGATTAGTGGTTTTTAAATCAGCTTCATAAAATGGCGGGTTGGATATAATCAGGTTGTATTTATAAGTTGGTTGCCAATTTTTTATATCATCACAAATGGTAGTAAACTGATGTTGCCATTGGCTTTTTGAAAAATTATTAGCAGCTTCTGTAGCACTGGCAGTATCAATTTCGATGGCATCTATAGCTACTAAATTATTTTGCGCATACATCAAACTCAGCAGACCTGTGCCTGTGCCTATATCCAAAACCCTGCAGGTGTTTTGAAAAGTCAAATGCTTGCTGATATATGCTCCAAAAATGCATGCATCTGTACATACTTTCATAGCCGCATATTGCTGCTCTATTCTGAATTGTTTAAATTGAAAAAATGATTGCGCCATGGAATATAAACTTAGGCATGAGTGGGGATGATACCCTGCTGCATCAATACATGTACTTTGAGTAGCGCAGCCACAGAAACCGCATCTGTAATTTCTCCTTGCATAACCATATTGAAAGCTTCATCAAAAGGTAGTTTTTTTATAACAAGCTGTTCTGTATCTTCTGGCATGGCCTGGTGCTGCGAAAGATCTGTGGCCACATAAGCTATACTATATTCATCTGTAACAGAATTGGATAAATGCATGCTTAATATTTCTCTCCAATGGTTTGCTTTCAAACCTGTTTCTTCTAAGAGTTCACGCTTTGCTGCCTCCAAAGCATTTTCTATATGCGGGCCGCCACCTTCCGGAATTTCCCAACTGTATGCATTCAATGTAAAACGATATTGCCCTACCAACCATGTGTTTCCATCTGCATCAATGGGTACAATACCAATAGCTACATTTTTAAAATGCACTTTACCATAAATGCCAGCATTGCCAGAGGGATTGACAACATCAAAATGATGTAGCGCTATCCAGGGATTGTCATAAACCAACACTTCCTTTTTTATCTGCCATGGGTTTTCTTCCTGCATATTTTTTTGGATAAGCTGGCAAGATAATCAAATTAAAAAAGGCTAGCGTTCTGTTGTTAGCAGTTTAAGCATATCGTTCATATTTTCATTGCCCGCAGGGCGATAAAATAAAAATATCCCATTGCTTATGTGATACAATTAATCCATTGCCCTAAGGGCAATAAAAATATAGAACGGTACTGGCAAAAAATAAATTAAGGAATGGCAGTTTGGGGCAGTTTTCTATGTTACACTTTGTGTAATGATTTACTATAAGTAATGCCAGAAAAGCCTAATCGCAATTTACTTAGGAAGCGAAAAAATAAATTGATATTAAGTTATAGTGTATTCAATAACGAAATATGCTTAGCTATTATTTTTACTTTTTTTTGATGTAGGGGATAAAATTTTCCAACCTAAAAAACATACATATATATAGCCAAAAGCTACTATTACAATCCAGGAATTATATACTACATCAGCCATTGCAAGATATGTGTTGCTTTCATTTTGCATCTTCTATTTTTTTGGGGTGGGCTTAAAAAATATTATGACGTAGTACCCCAAAATATCTTTATACAAAACAAATGCATGGGGCCGTAGAGATACAACAGTTTACCATTGGCCTTGTAATACTGCTTTCTTAAAGTGGTTTGCCCTTTGTTTAAAAGTGGTAGAAAACTGAATGATACCCGATACACAGCACGACCGGGCATGAGGATTGACGATTGATCTCTCATGATATTGGATTTTAGATTTCAAAAATACACCCCAAGATTAATTCTACCACCTAAATATGGGTAAGATAATATCCGTAACGGACTAAATGTTTAACATGGTTTATCGTCTTGCTTTAATGCTCCATGTAAAACTAAAGCGGGCCACTTCAATATTTTCTTCATTGACCCCAACGGAATGGCATTGAATAATTTGTGATTCTCCGGTAGCCAAACTATTTGCAACTGCGTGCTGCACCTGCATTCCATCCATACATGTAAACAAAATTTTGCCGGTTGCTTTTTTAAAAAATTCGCCTTCAGTTTTCAAAACCAACATACTTACTGATGGTTTCTTTTTATAAATATTACCCAGTACCAATACGCCGGTACTCATTTCTGCTGCCATGGATAAAATAGCAAAATATAAAGAGTTGAAAGGGTTCTTATTGAACCACTTATACCGTACAGATACTGTGGCCTGCTTTGGCGTAAGCTTTGTGGTTTTGAGCCCTGCAAAAAAAGCTGCGGGCAAATTTTTTATTAAAAATAATTGATACTTCAGCGGATTGGAAAACAAGGATACAAAATGTTCAAAATCTTTATTGTGCTGTGTGGATTTATTTGTAACCTCTAAAAATTCTTGCATGGTTTTTCATTTGTGTGGATATGAGATATTGCTACTTTAGAAATGTTTAAAATAGCAGTACCTGTCAATAAATTTTGATTGTACGATTTATCTTTTATCTATTTCTACAATGCAACTTACGGCAGATGCAGCAGAAGCATCTGCTTTAAAATATAATGTACCTTGACCTCCATTTGAGAATCGCACATTGCTGATGGCACTATTCCTTAAAGCATTATTGACTGCATTGCCAAAACCCGCACTGCGGCCCGCATTTACAGCTTTGTTCAAATCAAACACATTCATAGAATCTTTACTTACTACTACTGCCATAAAAT
Source organism: uncultured Parafilimonas sp. (assembly GCA_937892395.1). GTDB lineage: Bacteria > Bacteroidota > Bacteroidia > Chitinophagales > Chitinophagaceae > CALAGJ01. The sequence continues at coordinate 6,922 of CALAGJ010000006.1, read as the reverse complement.
CTTTACTGCCCACATTGTCTGCCTGCAAGCTCATGCCCCTTGGGAATAGCCTATATCCGGTAATACCACAATAGGGAGAAAACTTGCTGACACTGGCATTCTCTTTTGATGGATAAGGAAATAAAACATAACTGCTTCCATCTGTCTCCATGCCGAGTACATAAATATAACAAGCACTGCTATTTTTAATTTCCATTTTGAAGGTTGTACCTTTTGCAATGGGTGTTGTGGTTTGAAAAGTATTGCCAGACTTTACTTGTATCGGAATATATTTTTTAGTAGTACCTTCTACTAAGCCAATGCTGCACTCCAATGCATTATTTGCATTGGCTGCTGCCCCACTAAGTGGCATTGGATTGAGGCCATAAGCCTCTTTGGTAAAATGCTTGAAATCGACATATTTTACAAAGCCTACTCCATTGTTTCCCCACTCGGGTCCCCAGCTGTTGAGTATTTCAAATGCACCTCCATCTTTACGGTCATCATAGCCAATTACACACATGGCATGACCGCCAAAACCCATCATGCTATAATCATCTTGTGTAGGCTGCCATAAGTCTTTACCCATCATACCTTGCATAAAACTACCACCTACCATCATACCAATTATGACTGGAACATCTTTTGACAAATGCTCTTTAATAGCATGGATATCCAATACACTCAATCTGTCGCCATCAGTAAGCCTGGTAAATCCTAATAGTTTAAACTGACCAGCAGATTGTTTGAGCTGCCCTCCGGGCTGGCGGCTACAATCTGTTTCATCATAAGGAAAATATTGCATGGGTACACTGCCTACTTTACTCATACTTTCTACAGCTCTTATGATATAGCTGCCCTGACATCCTTCAAGTCCAATCTGGTTGTATAAAAAGGCAGGACTAAAAGCAATCTGATCAGGATTTACGCCACTTCGTGATGCCTCCAAAATTGTTCTGGCACCATAAGCACTACTCCATGCTACACAGCTGCCTTGCTGCCCTTGATTGCCTGGTGTTGGAGCAAATCTTCTTAGCGATACCCGCTCTGGCAAAGGATTTTTTGTTTCGTCAGTGGCTTCATAAATGGGGGCTTTATTAAATTCTTTTGGGTCTAAAACACCACCTGTAGCCAAGCTACTCATTTGCTCCATATTACATCCACCCTGAAAATAAAAATATCCACCCACCAGCAATACAATCACAAGCATTACTGGGTTTTTTATTAGTCCAAACAATAAGGGCAGCAAGCTAAAGATGCCACCACCCCCGCCAGGAAATCCACCACCACCGCCGCCACGACCTTCATTACTATTATCATACTGATCATTTGGATCATCCACCATTCTAATAGGCATAAACAAAATTTTAATGGCACTAAATACGGGTAAATAAAAAAGCTATCCAAAATAAACTTAGTTATAGTTTACTTTGCACAAAAGCAAAATTTTATAGTTGGCATTCATTAAAAAACCGAATAGCAGATTAAAATGGTATTAAAGATGTCAGTCGACTATACAAGAAAACGAAAAATATCGGAGTAAAAAATATTGAATCAAAAATTTTTCTATTTGACATATTACTACTCAAGACTTAGATAGTGATAAAATCTAATTGAAGAAGATTATAAAAAAAGAGGCCATGAAATCAAAAGCCTCTTTTAAGCATTAAACGATTTAACATTACTTTAACACAAGAACTGTGTTTGCTATCCCAACAAAATATTTTATAATCCTATATCACATATCCATCAGGAATAATAGCACCTTTCTTTAGTACCACAATATTATCTTTTACGGTATATAATGGTGTATCTACAGAAGCAAGATGTTCACCTCCGTTTATACGAACATCATTTCCTATTCGGCAATTTTTGTCAATGATGGCATTGCGGATATAGCATCTGTCTCCTATACCGATTTTTGGTATGCCTTGCTTTTGATTATGCGCCATTTCTTCAATGGTTTCATAATAATCATTACCCATTATATATGTATTCACAATTGTGGAGCCATGCCCTACCCTACTTCTAATTCCTGCTACACAGGTTTCCATTCTGCTGGCACTGATGATACAACCATCTGCTATAACTGTTTTCTCCAAAGTAGTACCACTGATTTTTGCAGGAGGTAGCATCCTGCTACGGCTATAAACCGTCTTGCTACTGTCAAATAAATTGAATGGCGGTATATCAGCAGTGAGTGCAAGATTGGCCTCAAAGAATGAATAAATATTTCCAATATCTGTCCAATAACCTTCATACTGATAGCTGGCCACTTTGTAGTTGACAATACTGCTTGGTATAATTTCTTTTCCAAAATCTGTAGCTGTTGGAAACTCACCAAACAATAAATCATTCATTATTTTCTTATTGAAAATATAGATACCCATGCTGGCCAAATAGTTTCTGCCATGACGCTGCATATCGGTACCTGTATCACTTACCCATTCGGGTAAAATATCTTTTGAAGGTTTTTCAATAAAAGAAGCAATGGTATTGTCTGCATTTGTTTTTAAAATGCCAAATTCTGGGGCCTCTCTATCTCCCACAGGAATGGTGGCAATACTAATATCTGCATTAAGGCTGATATGCTTTTCAATCATATCTGCAAAATTCATTTGATATAATTGATCCCCACTTAGTATGAGTACAAATTCGTAATCATTGTTGTTGATATGACGCATGCTTTGTCTTACAGCATCGGCTGTGCCTTGATACCAGCTTGGATTATCGGGGGTTTGCTCTGCAGCCAGAATATCTACAAACCCAGAACTAAAAGCACTAAAATGATAAGTGTTTTTGATGTGCTTATTCAGCGAAGCTGAATTAAATTGAGTTAGCACATACATACGATTGATATTACTATTGATACAATTACTAATAGGAATATCAACCAATCTATACTTGCCTGCAATGGGTACTGCAGGCTTACTCCTAGCTTCTGTAAGAGGTTTTAAACGACTACCGGCACCACCGCCTAATATAACAGCTACCACACTTTTTGAAATGCTCAACATATTTTTTGACATGATTAAATTATTAAGATAATGATTGATACAAATTTATATAATTGCTTACTGCCAGCTCCCAGCTATTGTCTATGGACATCATTAGCTGCCGCATATCATGCAGCTGCTCCTGCTGTTCATAGTATAGATTGACTGCGCGGCTGATGCTATAAACAACATCGCCCACATCTGCATTGTTGAATCTAATACCCCATCCGCCTTCATCACCCATATCTTTTACTGTATCTTTTAATCCACCTGTGCTGCGCACAATGGGTACCGTAGCATATCGCATGGCATACATCTGATTCAAACCACAGGGTTCTACTCTACTTGGCATTAATATAAAATCAGCACCTGCATACATTTGGTGGCTTAAGCCTTCATTATAGCCGATATATACATTATAAATTCCTTCAAAGTTATATTTTAAAGCACTTAAATTTGCTTCCACTGCTGGATCTCCGCTACCTAATATGAGAAATGATGCATTACCTTTTACATCATAGATTGCTTGCTGGATGGCATCTGCTAAAATATCTGCTGCTTTTTCTCCAACTAATCTTCCAATAAAAACAAAAAGTGGTTTGTCAATATCTAAGGCAAATTTTTCGCAGAGTGCTGCTTTATTTTCAAGCTTTCCCGCCGTAACGTCTTCTGCCCCATACTGCTGAATAATAAACTCATCCGTTTCAGGATTCCATACCTCCGCATCTATACCATTCAATATGCCGGAGCATTTCCCCCTTTCATATTCAAACAGTGCTTCTAAGCCATTGCTATTGTATCTCAATTCATCTAAATAACTCCAACTTACTGTCGTTACTTTCCAAGCGCATTTTACCGCACTGGCTAACGGGTTGATGGTATCTTTCCAATCTAGCATACCCCATTTCCAACTATCAAAAGTGGGCATCCAATTGCTATTGTTCCATCCTATCCAACCCTGATATTGTGCATTATGAATAGTAAACACCGATGGAATATTGCTGAGCTGCTGGTATTGATAACAGTGCTGCATCATAAACGGAATAAGCCCTGTATGATGATCATGACAATGTATAACATCTGGCTGATGCTCCCAATGGCACAACCAATCTAAAAATGCAATTTGAAAAGAAAGAAACCGCTGGCTATCATCATCATAACCATAAATCTGCTCTCTGTCTAACAGATCATAAATATCAATGAGGTATAAATCGAAGCCAAGTAAGTTTTTATTTTCTTTGATTACAGTGTATTCAAAATTCCAATCACCCATATTGGCATTTCCTTTAAAGTCAACTGTAAATGCATTGTTGTATAAAAACTTTGTACGATACATTGGCATTACCACTTTAGCAATATGGCCTGCTGCAGTTTGATATTTTGGCAAAGCTCCTACTACATCTCCCAAACCTCCGGCTTTAGCCACCGGATAACATTCTGCACTTAAGTGAATAATCTCCATACTTGTATCTATTGTTTATTCGGTGGACAATGTACAGGCAAAAACAATAGTTTGAGAATTGCGTATAAAAAAATTTCTGAATATTATTTCTGATTACTTTTCGGCCCAATAAAAAATCAAACAGTACGTATGAACCAATCCACAAAATGGTCGCAATTTGGCACCCTCATCATCGTGTTTTTTTTCTGGGGCTTTGTTGCAGCATCAAACGATATCCTGATACCCGTTTTCAAAAAAGCATTTAATCTAAGTCAGGCTCAAAGCCAGTTAGTATCATTTGCATTTTATGTGGCATACACAGTAGGTTCTCTAATTTATTTTTTTATATCAAAGTCAATAGGTGGAGATATTCTGAATAAGATTGGTTATAAAAATGGTATTGCTGTTGGCTTGGTAATTTCAGCCATTGGTACTTTATTATTTTATCCCGCTGCTAATACCGGATCTTTTAATTTGATGATTAGTGGTTTGTTTGTGGTTGGTCTTGGATTTAGTTTACAGCAAATAGCAGCCAACCCGCTTGCTATTGTAATTGGAGATCCAAAAACAGGATCACAACGATTGAGCATGGGTGGTGGAATAAATAATTTGGGCACCACTATAGGTCCATTATTAGTAAGTTTTGCCATATTTGGAAGCGTAAGCAGTGGCAATACTGATGCTAGTATTGAAAGTGTAAAAATTCCATATTTGATTTTAGGGGTGGCTTTTTTACTAGTTGCTATTTTCTTCAAATTTTCTTCTATTCCCAATAAGATTGATTTAGAAGATATGGCTGCGCATGAAGCAGAAACAGAATCACAAGTTTTACATAAGTCATCAGTGTTTTCGTATCCCCAGTTAGTACTGGGAATGATTGGCATTTTTGTTTATGTTGGGGTTGAAGTAGCCACAGCAAGCAACCTGCCTGAGTTTATGAAGCAGCATTTGAATACACCTACTGAAAAGATTGCTCCCTATGTATCCTTGTATTGGGCCAGCCTCATGATGGGCAGATGGACTGCATCTGTAGGTGCTTTTGATATTTCAAAAGGTGCTAAGCAGGTATTGAATTTTTTGATGCCTTATTTAGCTTTTGGTGTTTTTCTTTTAGTAAATAGCATTGCACAGCATGATGTAAGCCAATTCTTTATTTATGGAGTAGTAATTATAGCCATGATTATTGGAGATATTTTGAGTAAAGGAAATCCTGCCAGAATGTTATTGATATTTTCTGCAATGGGTATGGCAGCCTTGGTCATTGGTATGCTTTCTGATGGCATGGTAAGTGTGTATGCTTATACCAGTGTTGGATTATTCTGTAGTACATTGTGGCCATGTATATTTACATTAGCTATTGCTGGTCTTGGAAAGCATACGAATGAAGGAAGTAGTTTGTTAATCATGATGATAATGGGTGGCGGTGTTGTAAGCCTTACACAAGGGTGGCTTGCAGGAGATCATATATTGGGTATTCAATACAGCTATGTGATAGATGTACTATGCTTTGCCTATCTGGCATTTTATGCTATAAAAAGTAAATCCATATTAAAGGCCCAGGGTATTGATTATGACATAAAAACAAGCGGAGGTGGACATTAATTTATTAAACTTGTAGTAAATAAAATTTCACACAACTATTCTCAAAAAATTTGGGTTATTATTTAATGGAAAAATGATGATTTAAAAAATTTGAAATATGGGTAAATCAAAAACAAATGTATCAATGATAGAACAGTTAGTAGTAGGCATAGACATAGGTGGTACAGGTACAAAATATGGTATTGTGGATAGGGTGGGCAATGTTTTATTTCATGGTGAAATATCAACCCGTGGTCATGATGAGGTAGAAACTTACATTGATGACTTACATGCAAATCTGTATCCTTTAATTGAAAAAGCAGGAGGCATTGGTCGAATTAAAGGCATAGGTGTGGGTGCTCCAAATGGCAATTTTTATTCCGGAAATATTGAGTATGCAGCAAACTTAGTTTGGCGAGGCATAGTGCCAATGAGCAAATTATTGCAAGATAAATTTCAACTACCTGTCACACTCACTAACGACGCAAATGCAGCAGCAATAGGCGAAATGATGTATGGTGCTGCCAAAGGAATGAAAGATTTTATCATGATTACTTTAGGTACCGGCGTAGGAAGTGGCATTGTAAGTAATGGAAAATTAATATATGGGCATGATGGCTTTGCAGGTGAACTTGGCCACACAATTGTAATACCTGAAGGCAGGATGCATGAGGGTACAAAAAAAAGAGGAAGCTTAGAAAGTTATGCTTCTGCTACAGGTGTCAGGCTTACTGCACTTGAACTGCTGAAAGGAAAAAGAAAAAGCTTACTGCGAGATATAGATCCTGAAAAAATAGATTCAAAAAAAGTATATGAAGCAGCTGAGCAAGGCGATGAATTAGCTTTGGAAATTTTTGAATTTACGGGCAAAATTTTAGGTATGGCTTTGGCCAACTTTGTAATGTTTAGTAGCCCGGAGGCAATC
>CALAGJ010000005.1 GCA_937892395.1 uncultured Parafilimonas sp. | reverse complement strand
ACGCCCTTAATTGGCTGGGGCTTCCCCTATTCCCCGAAGGGTAAGATATTCTTGCATTTCATATTGATATTGCTTGGCAATTTCAGCAGCTTCTGCTGCAAAATTTTCGTCGGATGATGCATAAATGATAGCCCTGCTGGCATTCACCAACAAGCCACAGGATGTATTTAAACCCGCATCTGACACATCTTTTAAACTGCCTCCTTGAAAACCCACTCCGGGTACTAAAAGAAAATGCTCAGGTACAATACCTCGAATGCGTTGCAAATTTTTTGCCTGTGTGGCACCTGCCACAAACATGAGATTTTTTGTACTACCCCATTTAGATACCTTTTGAAAAACCGCTTCGTATAAATACTGACTGTCGGTTTGCAACAATTCAAAATCGGCAGCACCTTTATTGCTGGTAAGCCCCAATACAATGGTTACTTTATTTTCATATTCCAAAAATGGCCTGATACTATCCTCACCCATGTATGGAGCCACTGTAATGGCATCAAAATGTAATGTTTCAAAAAATGCTTTGGCATATTGTGTAGAAGTATTTCCAATATCGCCTCGTTTGGCATCAGCAATTTTGAAATGTGTGTCTGGTATATAATCTACAGTAGCTTCCATTATTTCCCAACCCTTGCTACCCATAGCTTCATAAAATGCAGTATTGATTTTATAAGCTACGCAATAAGGCAAAGTGGCATCGATAATGGCTTGATTAAATTTGACCACAGCATCCGGTTTTTGTTTCAAGTGATGTGGAAGCTTATCTACTGTGGTATCAAGGCCTACAGTGAGGTATGTTTTTTTACTACGTATTTGTTTTATTATTAAATCAGTTGTCATTCAAAAAAATATTTACAAAAAAAACCGCATCTGCGGTTTATATATTTTACCAGATATCAGAAGCTTCATTTTGATGATTGGATGGAGATTCACCATCCATGTCATGGATTGCTGAGGGCTCACTAATAGTATTTCTATAATCCGTATTTTCTTTACCAGTATGCATATTGTTTTCTTCATCTTGCTTAAAGTCATTTCTGTTAGATGAGCCGGTTTGCAAGGTGGCCAATCCATTAGCAGTTATATGCTTGATGATGCCATCCAATCCATCTTTAAATTTCAATAAATCATTTTGAAAAACCAATAATTTATGACGGTCATATCCATCGCCATTTGGCCTGCGTGTACTCTCATTGATAACCAAATAAAGTTCCTGATCTCTATTTTTTCTCAAATCAAAAAAATACGTTTTAGATCTATCTGCATGCACTTTTATGCTATGCACTATATCCTGTCTGGTATTTGTGTTTTTGTCGTAAGCCATACTGTGCTGTTTTTAAATTGAACAAGTTTATACAGCAAATATATAGTTGTTTTCAAACACTCAAAACTAAGATCCACTTCACGCACCTTCAATAGCTTTTCAATATGTATAAACATGTAATGACGATGTGTATGCAAACATCAATTCCTTTACTTTTGCCATCCTTTACAAAAAAGAATAAATAATAGAGTATGCCTCAGATACAGTTTAGAGAAGCACTACGCCAAGCCATGAATGAAGAAATGCGCAGAGATGATCGTGTTTTTCTAATGGGTGAAGAAGTAGCAGAATATAATGGTGCATATAAAGTGAGCCAGGGCATGCTAAATGAGTTTGGCCCAAAAAGAATTATAGATACCCCTATTTCAGAATTGGGTTTTGCGGCGGTGGCAGTGGGTGCTGCGCAAAATGGGCTGAAACCAATAGTAGAATTTATGACCTGGAATTTTGCAGTGCTTGCATTGGATCAAATACTCAATACCGCCAGTAAAATGCTAGCTATGAGTGGCGGACAAATAAGCTGCCCCATAGTGTTTAGAGGCCCCAATGGAAGTGCCGGACAGCTTGGTGCGCAGCATAGTACTGCCTTTGAAAGTTATTTGGCAAATATTCCCGGATTAAAAGTGGTATCTCCATCCAATGGCTATGATGCAAAAGGTCTTTTAAAGCAAAGTATTCGCTATGAAGAAGACCCCGTTATGTTTTTAGAAAGTGAAGTAATGTATGGTGATAAAAGCGATGTGCCAGAGGAAGAATATTATATACCATTGGGCAAGGCCATGGTAAAGAAACCGGGCAGAGATGTAACTATTGTATCCTTTAATAAAATGATGAAAGTAGCACTTGGTGCTGCTGCAGAATTAGAAAAAGAGGGCATCAGCGCAGAAGTAATTGACCTACTTTCTATACGCCCATTAGACTGGCATACAATTTTAGAAAGTGTGAAAAAAACAAATCGCTTAGTTATTGTAGAAGAACAATGGCCCATGTGTAGTGTAAGCAGCGAAATATCTTATCGCATTCAAAAGGAAGGGTTTGATTATTTAGATGCACCCATACGCCGCATTACCAGTGCCGATGCACCCATGCACTATGCTCCCACATTGGTAGATGCATACCTGCCAAGTATAGGCCGCACTGCCGCTTTGGTGAAAGAAGTGATGTATGTAAAAAGATAATTTCAAGAATTTTATAGAACTATAGCCCGCTCTATTTATGGCGGGTTATTTTTTTGTCCCTACGGGGAATGAAAGTACGAAACAATAGCTATCTTCAAAGCCAAAATTTTGCAGTTTTCATGTATTGTAAATCCGAAATATTGTGTACTTAAACTTAACAACCTATTCAAATAGTTCACTAATATTTCTGTAAAAAAATTAACCATAAAGACTATTCAATATGGCCTATCAACTTTTTATTGCAATGCTAATCGTAAAAATCTGGGTTCATGCTCCAATGTAGCATTTACCCTATTGCTTCCAGTACTTTTTGAGCCTCAGCCTTATCCAGATGTAATTGATTTTTCAGCATTTCTAAACCCTCAAATTTTTGTTCGCTGCGGAGTTGCTCTATCACCTGTACTTGTAGTATTTTATCATAGATATCCGCATCAAAATCCAAAAGGTGTACTTCTATAGAAAATTTCTTTCCATCCACCGTGGGCCTGTAGCCAATATTCATCATCCCTTTTAAAAGAGTTGCATTGTTTTCTAAGGTAGCAAATACTGCATACACGCCTTGCTTTGGTAATAATTTTTCGATATTGAGCATTTGAAGGTTTGCTGTGGGGTATCCAATTGTTCTACCCAACTGATTTCCTTTAACGACTTGCCCTGAAAAGAAATAGGGGTAGCCAAGATAGCTATTGGATAGAGGAATATTGCCCTCTTGCAATGCCTTTCTGATTCTAGTACTACTGATGGTTATATCGTTCCATATTTCTTCAGAAATTTCTTGTACTTCAAAACCCAAATCTGCACCGTAGGTTTCGAGCATTTGATAATTACCTATACGATCTTTTCCAAAATGATGATCATACCCAATGATGATAGTATGTGGCTTAAATAGTTTCCATAAAAAATCATGGATATAATTACTGGCTTCTTGAGAAGCAAATGAACTTGTAAATGGCACTACAACTACATGGTCAATTCCATGAGATGCTAATAACTGTAGCCTCTCATCTATACTATTGAGCATAAAACCTATGGAAGCCTGCCCCAGCACGGTTCTGGGGTGTGGATGAAAAGTGATAAGTACAGTTTCCCCTCCTATCTGCTTTGCCTTGTTTTTTAACTGTGCGATAATTTGTTGATGCCCTGTATGCACACCATCAAATGTGCCGATTGTGACTACAGCCTTGCTGAAAGTTGGCAATATGGCAGGTAAATAATGAATTTGCATGTATCTTTTTTAATCAAAAC
>CALAGJ010000004.1 GCA_937892395.1 uncultured Parafilimonas sp. | reverse complement strand
CTTTTTATTCAGGCCCATTTTCTTAAAAAAGAACTGTTCTATATCAAATATAAATTTTCATTGAGCAATGAGCAGGAACTGCTTGAAATGAAGCAAAGTTTAGTAGAAAAATACTGCTTGGTTGATGTGTTGGCTATAAACAGTTTTTATATAAAAGATCAAAATCAAAATATATTATATGTCGATATTAAAAATTACGCTCCTACTCAAGTGTATTTTATTGAAGTGAAATTTGTTTCTGGTAATTTTTATTTCAAACAGGAAATTTCAAAAATTGTCAATCAATCCAAAAATCAAGAAATTTTTATGAAATACCAAAAAAAGATTGAGTGGTCAACTGCTGTTTAATAATTTCTTTACAAGTGTTTCAATCATAATTTCTAAATTGAAAACTCATCAATGAATATACTAACTACATAGAAAAAGAACATTACGCTTACAGCGAATGAACTTGCCGCAGGCACTTATAAATATGCATTGCTAGTGGATGAAAAAGTGGTGGATAGTAAACAGATGGTTAAATAACACATTTCCTTGATAAAAAAAGGCTACCAATTATTAGTAGCCTTTTTTAAATTTATGTATTTTAAAATTGAATCTTAAATACTTGAAATAAGACTTATATTTTAAACATCCATCCATGTGTATCAGATATTACTCCTTCTTTGATATCATTCATCATAGCACGTAGCTTAGGAGCTATGGTATATTTTTCCGGATTAAACTCCATTACCACATCTCTATAACACAATTCTTTTATCATGGCCACAGTGGCAGCTGTACCCAATCCAAACATTTCTTTAAAACTACCGTTTTGGTATGCTTCCACTACTTCATCAATACTTATTGGTCTTTCCTCTGTTTCAATACCCATATCATTTAAGAGTGTGAGTGCACTATCCCGAGTAATTCCTTTTAGAATAGTACCTTCTTCCAATGATGGAGTTATCACTTTATTTCCAATCAAAAATGCCACATTCATCATACCCACTTCTTGTAGCCATTTGTGTTCAAAAGCATCAGTCCATAATACTTGATCATAACCTTTTTGCTTTGCTTCTGTGGCTGCAAGCATGCTTCCACCATAATTACCTGCATTCTTTGAAAAGCCAACACCACCGGGGCATGCACGGGTATATGTTTCTTCCACCATTATCTTCATAGGAGCAGTATAATAAGGACCGGTAGGACTTAATATGATGACAAATTTATAACTATCCGAAGGGCGTACGCCCAGCAATGCATCTGATGCAAACATAAATGGACGGATGTACAAAGAATGATCCGGACGGGCAGGCACCCAATTGCTATCTAAGCCAATCAGCTGACGCATACCTTCAATAAAAATTTCCTCCGGCACTTCCGGCATATTCATTCTTACAGCAGAAAGATTAAACCTTTTCCAGTTTTCATAGGGTCTGAATATAGCAGCTTCTCCTTGGTTATTTTTATATGCTTTTATACCTTCAAAAATACTTTGTCCATAATGCAAAGCACTCAAGCTAGGCGATAATAATAATGGTTGAAAAGGTTTGATTTCAACATTTCTCCATTCACCATTTTCAAAGTCTGCTTCCAGCATGTGATCGGTAAAATATTTTCCAAAGGGAATATTTTCTAAGTTCAGGTCATTAAGTTTGCTCCGTCCTATTTTGGTAACGGCTATCTCAAATATATCTGTCATAAAAATGGAATTTTTGCAAAGAAAGGTAAAATGAAATACAAAACTAACAACCATTATTTTTGAGCCTGTGCATAACAAATCACTACCCCCATCATTGCTTGTAGATTTTTACAAAGATTGCTTGGTAATACCGGGTGCTACAAAGCATTCCGCAGGAAAAAATATTCCAAAGGAAAAATTGATAACTCCTACTGAAAAAATTATACCAGCGGAAACAGCAATACGTTTTTTGGGTGAAAATAAAAAGCGCATAGCAGTATTGGTAAATACAAACAATTATCCATATCTGGCAGATAACAGCCTGGAATTACTCACCAAAATGCTGGGTGCCTGTGGTTTAAATATGGAGGATATAGCTTTAGTAAATGAATGTAATACTAAGCAGGATTGGAATTTTATACAAGCTCAATTAAAGCCCGAAGTGGCTATATTTTTTGGGTCAAAAGTTTGGCAGTTGCAGCTCCCATTTGCCATGCCGGATTATCAGGTACAACCTCATGGCGCCACAGTGTACCTTACTGCCCCACATTTAGATAGCCTTGATGGAAATACTGAACACATAAAATCTGAAAAACAAAAGCTCTGGTTAGCATTACAAAAAATTTTCAAAAAGAAATAATCATGGATAGCAGTTACATTTTTGCAACCAACAATGCACACAAAGTAGCAGAAATAAAAGCTGTATTAAATAACCGTATTGCCATAGTCAGTTTGCAAGAAGCAGGTATTCTGCAGGATATACCTGAGCCTTGGAATAGCTTTCACGAAAATGCATTGGAGAAAATAACAGTAATCCACAAACTTACACGCTCAAATTGCTTTAGTGAAGATACTGGCTTGGAAGTGGATGTATTGGATGGAGCCCCCGGAGTAAAAAGTGCTAGATATGCTGGAGAGCATGCTTCTGCAGCAGATAATATCTCAAAACTATTAGCAGCCCTGCAATTTGCCACCAATAGAAAGGCAAGATTCATTACAGTAATAGCACTCCATGAAGAGGGACAAATTCATTATTTTGAAGGTATCTGCGAAGGACAAATCTTGCAGGAACCTACCGGCAATGGAGGTTTTGGATACGATCCTATTTTTTCGCCAGATGGAGCCAATGGTAAATCATTTGCATCCATGACTATGGAGGAAAAAAATATCTATAGCCATAGAAAAAAAGCCGTGGAATTATTGGTAAACCATCTAATGAGAGAATAGCTTTAAACTTATACAGGTTGACAATTTAGGTGTAACAAATAGAAGAATTTCTATATGCACTTCGTGCAATGAGTATTCGCCAAAGATCGAACCAACACTCAAACCCCTTATCTTCGCACTTTAATGAAATTGTCCATTAAAAATCTGCTTGGCATCAGGGATTTATCACCCACAGATATTCACCTTATTCTTACCACTGCCGCTCAGTTTAAAGATGTATTACAAAGGCCTGTAAAAAAAGTACCCAGCCTTCGTGATGTTACCATTGTCAATTTATTTTATGAAAACAGTACACGTACCCGTATGTCCTTTGAACTGGCTGAAAAAAGACTGGGTGCAGATACCTTAAATTTTTCTGCTGCTACATCCAGTTCAAAAAAAGGAGAAACATTATTAGATACTGTCCACAATATACTCAGTATGAAAGTGGATATGGTAGTTATGAGACATAGCGCCAGTGGCGCCCCACATTTTTTATCAAAACATATTCCTGCGGCAATTGTAAATGCAGGTGATGGCATCAACGAACATCCCACTCAGGCATTGTTAGATGCATTTTCTATGCAGCAAAGCAAGGGCAGTTTAGAGGGGCTTAAAGTGGCCATTATTGGAGATATCATGCATAGTAGGGTAGCATTGAGTAATATTTATTTATTGCAAAAAATGGGCGCTGACATCACCTTAGCAGGCCCTCCTACCCTCATTCCAAAATACATTACAGATGCTTTTGATCTAAGGGTAGAATATGATGTAATGAAAGCATTGCAATGGTGTGATGTAGCCAATGTACTCCGCATACAATTAGAGCGTCAGAACCAACCTTTATTTAGCTCCCTACGTGAATATAACCTCATGTATGGTATTAAAAAATCTATGCTAGAAAAATTGTCAAAGACAATTACCATCATGCATCCAGGCCCCATCAACAGGGGTGTAGAAATAGATAGCGATGTGGCAGATGGTGAACACTCCATCATACTCCAACAAGTAGAAAATGGTGTAGCAGTAAGGATGGCAGTACTTTATTTACTGGCTGGCAATAGAGAATAATTGTGTTTATTTAAACAGCTTGCGGTTTTACAGTAAGTTTACGTTCGCCAATTTGCTGACGCCACATGGCATAATACAAACCCTTTTCTGCAAGAAGTTCCTGATGAGATCCCATTTCTACAATCTGACCTCTTTCCAATACATAAATTTTATCTGCATGCATTATAGTACTTAGCCTATGCGCAATGAGCACAGTAATCTGCTCTTTGAGTTCAGATATTTCTTTAATAGTATTCGTTATTTCTTCTTCAGTTATAGAATCCAAAGCAGATGTGGCTTCATCAAAAATGAGTAAGTGTGGCTTGCGCAGTAGGCTTCTGGCTATACTGATACGCTGCTTCTCCCCACCACTTAGTTTTAAACCACCCTCTCCTATCATGGTGTCAAGCCCTTTTTCAGCACGTGCCAATAAATTTTGGCAACTCGCTTTTGTCAATGCATCATCTAATTCTTCCACAGTAGCACTGGGTTTTACAAAAAGTAGGTTTTCTTTTATAGTGCCTGCAAACAGTTGTGTATCCTGTGTTACAAAACCAATTTGGCTGCGCAGTTCATCAAAATCAATTTCGTTTACTGCTATCTGGTTATAGGTTATTTTTCCCTCACCTGTTCTATATAAGCCAACCAATAATTTTACAAGTGTACTCTTGCCACTACCACTTGGGCCCACAAAGGCAATGGTTTCTCCTTGTTGTACATTGAAACTGATATTGTCTAATGCTTTAAAATGGGCAGTCTTATGCTGAAAGCTTACGCCATTAAAAGAAAGCTGTTGCAGGATACCAGACTGTATCGGTTTTTCCGGAACCGGCTCGGGCTGTTTCTTCATCAGGTTATCAAAATTGATCAGTGATGCTTCTGCTTCTCGGTAAGTAATAATAATATTTCCTATTTCCTGTAAAGGACCAAAAATAAAAAATGAATAAATCTGCATCGTAAACAACTGACCCACTGTAAGTATATCCTTAAAAATAAGATACATCAATAAAAAAAGAATAACCTGCCGCAGTGTATTTACAAATGTACCTTGAATAAAACTGAGTGCTCTTATACTCTTTACTTTCTTTATTTCTAACCCAAGAATTTTATAGGTGTTTGTATTTAATCTGTTTACCTCCTGATCTGTAAGACCAAGACTTTTTACCAATTCAATATTTCTTAAACTCTCGGTTGTACTACCTGCAAGCGCCGTGGTTTCAGCCACAATATTTTTCTGAATATTCTTGATGCTTTTACTGAGTTTGCCCATAAGTACTGATAATAATAAAATACCTATAATATAGGCAGGAGCAATACTCCAGTGAATCCGAAATGCGTAAATCATGACAAAAACAACCCCTACCACCAGTGCAAAAAACAGGTTGATAAATGTGCTGATAAACTTTTCTGTATCGGTGCGTACTTTTTGGAGAATAGATAGGGTTTCACCACTGCGCTGGTCTTCGAAATCCTGATAGGGTAAAAGCAATGAATGTCTTAAGCCATCCGTGAAAATTTTAGCTCCAAATTTTTGTATCACAATACTCACCACATAGTCCTGAAATGCTTTTGCTATGCGGCTTACCATAGCCACCCCCATACTGGCCAGCAGCAGCCAGAGAATACCGATTATAAAATCATTTTCATCCCGTGGCTGTGTTAGTGCCGTGTCAAAAAAATGAGGGTGCTTACCAAATTCATCTATTATTTTTCCAAAGATGATGGGATCAATAAGAGAGAAACATTGGTTGATAGTAGCCAGCAGAAGCGCCAATAAAACCAATGGTCTATAAGGCTGGAGATAATGCAATAATATTTTCATTAATATACAATTTATTCAAATTTTAATACGCCAAAAAAGTAAGAGGTGCAAAGTAAGCCTGTTTGCCTTTATAGATTTCCTTTACTTAGAGGATGTTTTTATTTTGGATGGATTAAACGCCTTGTTAATATCAAAAAACAATAATTTCATTTTTTGGTTACTCTGATTTTTTACTTTTGCATCGCATGACAGAGCAAACAATTCAAAACAGGGTAGCATCAAGTGGTTTGATAACTATTGATTTGGCTTCATATTTCCCGCAGGGAAATGAAATTACTTCCTGGGATATGAAACCATATCTTTTTATGGGTCTTATTGTTAAAGAGGCAGATTATAGAGCCGCACTTCAACAGGTGGATTGGAGTGAATTTCAAAATAAGCATGTAGCTATTATATGCTCCGCAGATGCCATCATACCACATTGGGCCTGGATGCTTGCCGCCACTTATTTACAGCCCATTGCACAATCCATTTATTTTGGCGATGCTGACACTATGAAGACCACTCTCCTACTTCAGCATATTGATGGATTAGATACAACAGATTATACAGACAAACGTATTGTTATAAAAGGATGTGGAAGCATACCCGTGCCTGCCTCAGCATATATGGCTATAACAGCAAAATTATTGCCCGTAGCAAAAAGTATCATGTATGGTGAGCCATGCAGTACAGTTCCCGTTTTTAAAAAAAAATAAATTTATACCCTGGCCACAGCATTGCACATCAATGAATTTCTGATACAGTCCAAACAGTATCCTATATTGGACGTACGCAGCCCATCGGAGTATGCACATGCACATATTCCCGGAGCAATATCTTTTCCACTCTTTAATGATGAGGAACGTGCCAAAGTGGGTACACTCTATAAACAAACCGGAAGACAAGAAGCTGTAAAAGTTGGTCTTGAAATTTTTGGTCCTAACATGGTATCTCTTGTGGAAGAGGCAGAGTCTATTGCAACAGCATACAACACCAAAACTCTATTAGTACATTGCTGGCGTGGAGGTATGCGCAGTGGAGCCATAGCTTGGCTGTTACAATTATATGGTTTTGATATATACACCCTATCCGGAGGTTATAAATCCTTTAGGAAATGGTGTTTGGCACAGTTTAGCACCAGCTGGCCTTTAAAAGTTTTGGGTGGTTATACTTGTAGTGCAAAAACGGAGATACTCTATACCCTTGAACAAAATGGACAAGCCATTATTGATTTGGAAAAAATAGCCCACCATAAAGGCAGTGCCTTCGGTGCATTGGGCGAAGCACCACAACCTACACAGGAAATGTTTGAAAACAAACTATCTATGCAATTGTGGCATACATATACTTTACAAAACCCCAAACCGGCTTGCATTTGGATTGAAGATGAAAGCCAACGCATTGGCAATATAAATTTACCTATCGACTTTTTTAATCAGAAACAAACCAGTCCTTTGTTTTTTTTGGAAATACCTTTTGAAACCAGGTTAAAATACTGTATAGCCAACTATGGCATTTTTGAAAAAGATGAACTTTTGAATGCTATCCTCAGAATCAGCAAACGCTTGGGTGGATTGGAAACAAAAACGGCAGTGGCTGCATTATCGGAAAATGATTATGAAACCTGTTTTACCATACTACTACAGTACTACGATAAATGGTATTTGAAGAGTTTGAATAGAAAAGAAAATCATCAGGAATTAATGCGTAAGGTAAGTATAGAAAACCTTCAAGAGTTTTTAGAGAATAGTTAGAGATAAACTTGCTATATTCCGATTTAAAAGCCAACTACAGAAGCCTGTCGTGGTATGATAAAAGAAATAAGATCATCCATTAGAATGGAGGCTCTATTACAAGCATCCTGTATGTCATCTCTGGAAACATTGGCCGCAAATGATTTTTCTTTTAATCGTTTTTTTACTCCTTTCAAATCCATGCCTTCATATCCATTTGGACGCATTAATGAATAGGCATGAATGAGGCCGCTCAATTCATCAAAAGCATAGAGCATTTTGTCCATGGCAGATACAGGCTCAACACCAAAATAGACAGGCCCATGGCTGGCAATAGCATGCAATATTTCTGGATCTACATTTCTATTTTCCAGCTCTTCTATAATTCGTTTGCAATGTTCTGTAGGCCATTGATCCCAGTCTGCATCATGCAGCAAACCTGCCATTTCCCAATGCCATTGTTTGGCATCAGAAAGATTTTCCTTTTCATGGGCCCAGCATTTCATCAGGTGGCCCACCTGCTGCATGTGCAGGCGCAGTCTGGCATTTGGCACCCATTCTATTAGTAAATTATGGGCATCCTCCTTTGATAAGGCATTACCCGCATTTTCACTTTTGCCAAATGATTGTCTGTTTAAAAGCAATGACATCAATTAAAATATTTTTTATTTAGAAATCATCTTCGTTTAGTTCTTCCTCATCTACTGTATTAAAATTCATAATACCACCCATTAAATCCTTGAATTGTATATGTCCTTCAATATTTTTTTTGCTGATGATGGAATATGCTGCAAGACCAAATAATACAAACTCCATGAGTAAGGCTGTTTGCATTTCATCTCCTTGTTTATAATACCTTTTTACAAATGCATGCAGCCCATCTACTTGGTAAAGTGCAGTCAATCTATCCGCATCTTTTATATCTGTAAAAAGATCCAACTGATTGCCGGCATCAAACCACCTCACTATAGCTTTATATGGATTTTCTATCTGCTCCTGTTGACTTGCTTTGCCTGTATTTCTTTTTTTCTTTTGCTGCTCCGGATTTGGAAAATACTGTACAAACAATGTTCTTATAGATTTGTCCAGTAGGTTTAGTGCTACTTGATAAGGGCCTTCCTGCTCACCCTCATACACCAATTCTACTTTGCCTGTAATGGCAGGTATGATTCCAGACAAATCACTCAGCCACACTTGTGTTCTTGATTCATTAAATAAAATAGATCTGCGTTCGGCAGTACTGATTAAATTTTCAAATGCCGCAATAGAAAGTCTGGCACTTACACCACTTTTCTGATCTACATATTCACTGCCTCTGGCTTCAAAAGAAACCTGCTCCACCAATCTTTTGAGCAGATCACTTACCACAATTCGCTCTGTTTGCTCCGGCAATAGTTTTGCCTCCTGACCGGTAATGAGCAATGCATTTTCAACAGACTTTGGATAGTGTGTGAGTATCTGACTTTGAATACGATCTTTCAGTGGCGTTACAATGCTACCTCTATTCGTATAGTCTTCAGGATTGGCAGTAAATACAAACAATACATCCAATGGCATACGCAATTTAAAACCCCTTATCTGTATATCGCCCTCTTCTAAAATATTAAATAGTGCCACTTGTATGCGGGCCTGCAAATCGGGCAGTTCATTAATGACAAAAATACTTCTATTGCTACGTGGTATGATGCCGTAATGAATAACCCTTTCGTCAGCAAAACTTAGTCTCAAGTTAGCCGCTTTTACCGGGTCTATATCGCCAATTAGATCTGCCACACTCACATCAGGTGTTGCTAATTTTTCGCCGTAGCGTTCGGAGCGGTGCAGCCATTGTATGGGTGTATCATCTCCATGAGTAGCTATTAAATCTTTGGCGTATTTACTCAATGGATGAAGTGGATCATCATTTACTTCACTGCCTGATATTATAGGTATATATTCATCTAAGAGCGATACCATTTGTCTGGCCATTCTTGTTTTGGCTTGCCCCCTTAATCCAAGAAATAAAATATTGTGTCTGGATAAAAGTGCACGCTCTGTTTCTGGTATTACGGATTCTTCATAGCCAACTATTCCTTCAAAAGGATGCTGCTGCTGGCGCAAATGTTGTACTAAATTATTCCTTACTTCATCCTTTATTGATTTGGATTGATATCCCGATTTTTTTAACGCTCCAAGCGTTTCAATATGTTGCATATTTGTTGTTCAATTTGAAAAGCAATGGTAAACATCATTTCTCTATTACTGTTCGCAAAGCATGCAAACAATAGCTATGAATGATATACTCTGCTACCTCAGTGTTTTAGATTTTCCACTTTCAAAATCCTTAAATACAAAACTGCCTAATTTGTCTAATCCTGCAAAGAATGCCTTGCCATGATTCATTTCTGTAAACTCTTGTACAAATTTTTGTAAGTAAGGATCCGAAGCAATCATAAAAGTAGTAATGGGTATTTTCAATTTCTTGCATTGCGCAGCAAGATTAAGACACCGGTTTACCACTTTTCTGTCTAATCCAAAACTATTTTTATAATACTTACTACCTATCTTTAGGCAAGTAGGTTTGCCATCAGTTATCATAAAGATTTGCTTATTGGCATTTTTTCTTCTACGGAGTATATCCATAGCCAATTCAAGACCCGCCACCGTGTTCGTATGATAAGGCCCCACTTCTAAGTAAGGCAAATCTTTTATTTGTACCGGCCAGGCATCATTGCCAAAAACCACAATATCTAAAGTATCTTTCGGATATTTAGTAGTGATCAATTCACTCAGTGCCATGGCCACTTTTTTGGCAGGAGTAATCCTATCCTCACCATACAGAATCATGGAGTGAGATATATCAATCATCAGCACGGTGGAAGATTGTGCCTTAAAATCTGATTCTCTAATGTGCAAATCACCTTCCTCCATTCTAAATGAATCAATGCCATGATTGATCTGTGCCGTAAGCATACTTTGAGTAAAATCAATTTGCTCCATCATATCCCCAAACTGAAAAGGCCTTGTTTCCGGGTTTATTTCATCCCCCTGCCCCGGCTTAAAAGTTTGGTGATTGCCCTGTTTTGTTTTCTTCAGTTTGCCAAAAATTTCTTCCAAACTTCTTTTCCTTATAGTTTGTTCCGTTTTGGCAGTTATCGAGAAAGCACCGGTTTGATTATCTTCATTCAGATAGCCATTTTGTTTTAATTCATCAATAAAATCGCCCATACCATAGGCATCATTGGTCAGCTCAAATTTATTATCCAATTCATTCATCCATTGCAGCGCTTCAGCGGCATCGCCACTTGTATATTGCAGCATTTGAGTAAATAAATCCAATAGCTGCTCAAAGCGACTTTTATTGTTTTCGTCAGGCGAAAATTGTATAAATCTATTCCCTATCATAATTATGCCTGCGCCACAGGGCCACCGAAGTTAAAAGGTATTTCTACCTGTTCCAAATCCTGTATGCGGCCATGATTGGCTTCATAGCGTTGTACATTATCTTCCAGAGCTTTCAAAAATCTTTTTGCATGCATTGGCGTAAAAATTATACGGCTCTTCACCTTGCTTTTTGGTGTGCCCGGCATCACATTTACAAAGTCAATAACAAACTCTGCATGGCTATGTGTTATGATGGCCAGGTTAGCATAGGAGCCCTCTGCCACCTCTTCACTTATTTCTATGTTTAGTTGATTATTGGGGGCTTGTTGTTGATCTGACATGATATTTTTTTTACAAAATTATGTGCTTCGCAAAAAGGAAAAAAATGAATATTGTTATATTACACAAAAGCCAAAGAATGGTTGCCTTTCAACATAAATATTCCCATGCATTTTTTAAATGAATGCATCATTCTATTATAATTTCATCAGATGAAATTATTTTTTCGATTGCGAAGTAATTTTGGGATAAGCCCCCCAATTGGGGAATGATTATGCACGGCCCATCATTGCGAGTGAAACGAAGCAAATTATTGTTTGCGGGTTTGGGGTATCAGGTTTGAATTATAAGGTATGCGGTTTTTTGATTCGCCCTTCGGGCAATGATGATGCACGGCCCATTGCGAGTGAAGCGAAGCAAATTATTGTTTGTGGGTTTGGGGTATCAGGTTTGAAGTTTAAGCTATGCGGTTTTTCGATTCGCCCTGCGGGGAATGATGACACAGGGCCCATCATTGCGAGTGAAACGAAGCAAAAAATCATGACAGAATAAAAGAATACCTATGACAAATCAAGTATAGTATGAACTCGGTACACATTGGCAGCAGGCCGTTATCTTCATACGTTTTGAAAAAG
>CALAGJ010000003.1 GCA_937892395.1 uncultured Parafilimonas sp. | reverse complement strand
TGCATTGAATTAATTAATGATAATTATATAACCGAAGACTCACCAACTAATTGGCGAATAACAAGTGACGGCCCTTTAAAACAATTCCGTTATAACAAAGGCAATAACACTGCTGCTAGCGTCACACCCATTTCATTTACTAATAATCTGCCATCAACTTTTGAGAAAATAGCAGGTATTACATCTCAAGTTTTAGGTTTTACAAATGTTGATGTACTTGATTTATATCATAATGTACAAAGACGAAATAAATTTATTCACCCAGATGAAAGCGGAACTTTAACGCCTATTCAGTTAGGTGAAAATAAAATGATTTTTACTTATGAAGGCTATACTAAGCTAATCAAGTCTCTTGATCTTATTTTTTCAAAACTTGAAATGAAACTTCGTTAAAACAATATTTATATAAAATGCAACTCACCGCCAAACTCACACAGCTACTTCCAATCCAAACCGGTACAGGTAAAAATGGAGAATGGAAAAAACAAGACATCATTGTTGAAACAGATGGTCAATATCCTAAAAAAGTATGCATCTCAATTTGGGGTGATAAGATCAATGAAGGGCAATTGCAAATAGGTAACTTATTGCAAATTGATTTTGACATCGAAAGCAGGGAATACAACAGTAAATGGTATACCGATATTAAAGCATGGAAAATAGAGGTAGCAGGTACAAGCTCTCAAAATACACCCAACAATGCCACTAATACGGATGATTTTATTCCAAATGGTGAAGACGATATATTGCCTTTTTAAAAATATTCAACTGTGCAGTTACACCGCACAGTTGAATACAACATTTGCATAGAAATTAAAAGACATGAGCATATTCAATCATTTTAAGCATTTAAACCTAAGTCAGGGCCAGGAAACTGCTCTAACTAAGCTGGAGGCTTTTTTAGCCAGTCCGGTGCAGGTGTTTATGCTGAAAGGATATGCTGGTAGTGGTAAAACAACCATCCTGAAAGGGTTAGTTGAATATCTCAATGCAGTTGAAAAGGATTTTGCCTTGATGGCTCCAACAGGAAGAGCAGCCAAAGTAATTAGAGAAAAAACCGGGCAAGAGGCTTTTACTATTCATAAGTCTATTTACAGCTATGAGGATATGGTAGAGATTGAAGAAGGTGATTCTTTCTATTACTATTATAAAATCCGGAATAATGTGGATGTGGCTGGCAAGATATTCATAGTGGATGAAGCCTCCATGCTATCTGATGCCAAAAGCGAAGGAGAGTTTTTCCGTTTTGGTTCAAGCCACTTATTGTCTGATTTGATTACCTACACAAGAGTTGTACAGCCTAATGTAAATTCTAAAATCATCTTCGTTGGAGACCCTTGTCAGTTACCTCCGGTGGGTGATAATAGTTCAAAAGCTTTTGAAGCCAGTTATCTAAAAGAGCATTTCAATATTTCTTCTGAAGAAACCGAAATGAAGGAAGTGAAAAGGCAAGGTGGTGATAGTGGCATATTAAGAGCAGCTGCAAAAATACGCAAGAGTATTTCAGCCCGTTTCTTTAACGACTTCAATTTGCGTTCCAATGGAAAGGATATTTTAAATCCTACTTATGAAACTTTCCTTGACACCTGGCAAGAAGCAGCAAGTCCAAAAATTATCATTGCAAGTAAAAACAAAACCTGTCTTGACCTCAATTTGCAAATAAGAGAACGGAGATTTGGCAATGCTGATTTACCTGTTCAGAAAAGTGATATTGTTATCATGGGTGGTAACAATTATAGAAAAGGCGTTTTCAATGGTGAGTTTGCCGTTATCAATGAAGTAAGCGATATAGTCACACAGAGAACAATTGCGTTAAAAGGTAAAAATCCGGTAACACTTTATTGGCGTGATGTGGAGTTGGTTTTTCCTGATGCAGAAAGCAATAATAAGATTGTAAAGGGTAAGATGCTTGAAAACTTCCTTTACGGAGATAATTATTTGAAGCCGGAAGAAACCCAAGCTTTGTATGTAGACTTTACTTCCCGGCACAAGGGTTTAAAGCCCAAAACAGAAGAGTTTAAGGAAGCCATCATGCAGGACGAATATTTTAATTGCTTGTTGATGAAGTATGGTTATGCCGTTACTTGCCACAAGGCTCAAGGTGGCGAATGGGATAATGTATTTACCGTTTGGGATAATGATAATATGGAAGGCTTCGACTGCTTTACTGATAAACAAAGGAGAGCAGGTAAAACAAATCAGGATTTTTATCGCTGGGCATACACAGCAATTACCAGGGCATCAAAAACTTTGTATGCATTAAACCCACCGTTTTTCAATTCCTATTCAGCTATGGCATTTCTTGATGTAACAGTCTTGAATGCATTAAATGAATTAACTGGCAATCAGGTTCAAACAGAAGAAATCAGTCTGGATAACGAATTACTGCAACAGCTTTCAATGCTGAACCTTTTAGAACAACCTGTTCCATTGCAGGATCATTTTATCAAAGTTCGCCAGGCAGTAAGGAAGCAATACATTGAAATTGTTGGGTGGGAGAAAATTGGCTATGAGATTAGATACTCTTTGATGAGGGAGCAAGACAAGGCAGTTTTCAGAACTTATGTAAATGGAGAAAATGAATTTAGAAAACCATTTGCGTCAATGCCAAATCTTTCTCCAAACAGTTCATTCAATATTGCACTTGCTGAAATATTAAATCATTTGCCAAATGTTTCCATAAAGCGAAATACAGCCGAAACGATTATTAGCCAAATTGAATTTGACTTCGAGTTAGAAGAAGAGTTCCCTTTTACAAGAAGTTTGTTTGATGACTTAGTATTGTTGTTTAAAGAAACAGATATTACGATTGACGGTATTGAACATCAGCAATACAAAGAACGCTATACATTTAAGCAAAATAATGATACAGCCGTTATAGATTTTGAATATAAAAAGAATGGTTTCTTTGGTAGGGTTGTTCCTATTCAAAATATGACCAACAGTCAGTCGTTGCTATCCAACATTCAAACGGCATTGCAAACTTTTAAACAAGAAGAATATGCCAGCTAAAGAAATAAAAGAACTTCGTCAGGCGGGTAAGTTAGAGGAAGCTTATGCTATGGCAAAAGCAGAATTGGAGGCTGATTTGTCAAATATTTGGGGTAAGCGAAATTTGAGTTGGGTGTTATATGCTCAACTTGATGAACTTGCTTCAAATTTGGATGCTTTTATAGAGAAAATAAAAGAGGTAAAAGAATTGGATTTACCAGCATCTGAAGAAATGTTTTTCGAGAACATTTCAATTGTTATATCCAAAGCAGCAAGGGTTATTACTCATGAAGCTATTCTGGATATTAACAAAATACATCGTTTGTTTGATTCTATTAAGGAGTTGTCATTAAAAAGAAATTCCAAATGGTTTAGTGTCCTTTTTAATGCAATGCATAAAGGAATGAAAGAGTCCAATAGATATATTGAATTTGCTGACTGGTGGGATTTCAAAAATTTTAGACCGGAAGATTTCCAAAAGGAAAAAATGCCCAATGGCAAAGAAGTAATGGCGATTGCTGAGCAGGCTTATATTGCCTATGCAAAACATTTATTGCCGAAGCAAACCCAGCACGGTGAAATTATTTTTAATAAAGATAAAGCTGAAGCTTTCCTACCGGTATTATCTCAAATAGTAGAAGATTACCCTCAGTTTCAATACCCGGCATATTTTAATGCAAAACTGTTATTGGCATTAGGAGACAAGGATAATATGCTCGAATCATTGTTGCCCTTTGCCAAGAAGAAACGCAATGATTTTTGGGTATGGGAAATTCTTGCAGAAGCTTTTTCAAGCGATCCGGAAAAAGTATTCGCTTGCTATTGTAAGGCTTTATCTTGTAAAAGTCCTGATGAAATGTTGGTCAGTCTTAGACAAAAAATGGCAAGGCTATTAATTGCCAGAAAACTATATAACGAGGCAAGGACAGAAATAGATTTGTTAGTTCATGCAAGAACAGAACACGGTTTTAAAATACCTGCTGAGGTTACAAATTGGCAAGCTATGGATTGGTATAAAACAGCGGTACAGTCTAAATCAAATTTTGGTTTCTATAAAGCCTATTTACCAATTGCCGAAGCACTTTTGTTCAGTGATGTGCCAGAGGAATCTGTAATTGTTGAATTTGTAAACGCTGATAAGAAGATACTTAATTTCATTGCATCTGAAACTAAGTTTGGTTTTTTAAAATACGATCGATTTTTCTCAGATGTAAAAGTGGGAGATACGCTGAAGGTGAGATTTCAGGGAGGAAGCAATGAAGGTATGCATCAACTTTATACAGCAATTAAAGTTAATGATGATACTTTCAAAAAGCAATTTATGAAAGAATTACAAGGTGTTGTAAGAATACCTGCCGGTAAACCATTCGGCTTTATTGATGATGTTTTCATCCACCCATCCTTAGTAACAAAATACAAACTTACTGATGGTATGTCATTCACAGGAAAAGCTATTAAATCATATAATCAAGAAAAAAAACAGTGGGGCTGGAAACTGTTTTAGTGGCGAAAAGTATGGAATCAAATATTCAAACATATAAGGATATAAAAACGCAGTCTGATGCGGTGTTACATTTTTTGCAACACTTGGATATTGAAATGGTTGATTCTGTATTGGAGCCAAATCGTACTTATCAGGATTTTGAAAAGAACACCTTTGTTCAGAAACTTGGTTATGCATTAGATGAGTTCATACAATCGGGTGATACATATTTGAATAGTTTCCCTGGTCAATGCAATTCAGAAATCTGCAATTTTAAATGCAAAGGTTTCTCCTTTATCGGTAATAATTCCGGCAACTATTTTGACTTAATTATAGATATTAAAGAAGGCGTAGTTCAGGATATTTATGAATGTAGTTTATTCAAATGCTTTAATCAAATAGTTTCAAAAAACAACCGCATTGAAATCGATAAATCGGCCTTGCCATTTTAGAAATATTGAATATCGTAGTGTTCGTTCCTCACGAATCTTTTGAAGCCCCCCAGCCAGCCCACAAGCACGGCTTATGCAGTGGCTAACCCACAAAGCCAACCCTTCCACTGCATCTATGGTGTTGCCGCCATTTTTAACTGTCATACTTTTTGTGGCTATGCTCCCCACGCTTTTGGCACATTGCCTGTTCCGCTTCGCTACACAGCCAAAGAGCCAAGCCAACACAAGCATAGCAACAAAAAGACGCTGCACTCCAACCACCACCACCGTTTCGCTTATGCCAGTATAAAAATTGGCGGAAGCATACTTAAACATAATGCGGTCTTATGTGTTCGCTTCGCACAGCCACCCATCGCTTATGCAAGCATCCCACCGCAGTGGCTGTCACATAAGTCGCCATTATGTTAAGTAGCCAACACCATAGCATCCCGTGAAAAACGGGATGAAGCCGTGCTTTTTGCCACCGCACCCCCCAAGAGCCACACACCCCTCCACCCTTTCAATGGTGCAGTAAAAAATAAAGCATGATTTGTTTTATGGCCATGTGCTTGCGGTAGGTTCATTCACTTCATCTCCATTCCGTTCAGGCGTTCCGTTCTTTCCGCTTCGCTTCATTCTCTACACTATCCTTCACTACATTCCGCCTACGTTCATTTCACCAACCTCAGCACCGCACAGCAAAAGCAATTCCTTCTCTGCATTCCGCAAAGCCATCACACAGGCTTTCCGTGTCATGGCATTTGCTTATCCCACGCTACAATGGCTTTTGTTTTTTGAAAAGTTACAAAAGCCGCCAACGCTTCTAAGCAAACTGCTCATGCCACTCCAAGCCACCAACCCGGTTTGCTCCATTCCGTTCAGTCATTGCATTTGCTCTTGACCCACCGCACGATTGAAAGCGGTATGCTTTATTTTTTCCTGCGAAGTGTTTACCCCAGCCGACCCACGAAAGACATTCCGGTTCCAATTGAAATTTAATAGCGATTGATAAGCATTGTAGAAATACAATTCGGATTTCTTTTTTCTAAAGAAGAATAGAAATAGAAAAGATGATCCTGAAAAAAATAAAAATAAAAAGTGCAGCAAAGGTAGGTGGCTGGCACAGGCCAACGCTTGAAAAAAACCAAAAGACTACGGCATAATGAAAGGCAAATAATCTGTTTATTTTTTTATTGGTATTTGCCTTTCACCCTTCGGGACTTATTCCGTTTCCTTTTGGTTTTTTAGCCACGCCACCTATCAGAATGCTTTCTTTTTTTTTCTGTTTTTTTTCTTTGTCAAATTATATATGTGTTGCGGAGCGTAAGCGAAGCACAGCACAGGCAAGGGCAAAAGCAGATACAAACTTTAAAGCAAGTATTATGCACAGTCCAAAAATTCACACATTCAATCCAAAAAATCAAACAAGCGATTTTGATGTTTACATTTTATGCAAAGGTTTAAATAGTGGCAAACCACTTGAAAAGCCTTGCCCCAATTGCTTTGTAATTTCCTGCAAAAATTCAGATGATATGGATTTTTACAAAACCCTTTCTTTCGGCTTGTGGAAGGCAAAGCATTTTCATCAATTCCTTACTGGTTCAGTTATTCCATTTATCCGCATCAGCGATTTTAAAAGCACCATTAAGGCACAAGCCGAAGCAGTCAGCAAAGATAAATATGCCTTTGTGCAAGATGTCCATAAAGTAAAGCTGATAGAACGAAAAGAAAAACAGATGTACGAAACATTGGCACTCTTAGCCGATGTAAAAAAAGCAATGATGTACAGGCACTTTAAAAGGTAGCCGTAGTGGCTGCCATAACCTGGGGAAATGCTTTTGCACCATAAAAAATTTATATGCAAAAGTAGCAAGGGGGGCAGACGCACAAAGCCAACACTAAAAAAACCAAAAGACTACGGCATAAACACAGACCCACCGCACAAGGCTATCATTTATTCCGTTTCCTTTTGGTTTTTTTATCCCCCTTGCTGTGAGAAGCATATAAATTATTTCATTATGCAAAATCATCCACGTATTTCAGCAGGCAGCCAGTTAGGCATTTGTCCTTTTACTCCGCAGGTTCTCCATCAGCACTTGCAGCTTTCACCTTTTGCTTATCAGCGTTACATCCGCAGGTCTCGGTTAGCCCATCAGCCAGTTTTTGGCATCAAGGTTTATCAGCTTCCTTGTGGTTGTTTCGTTTGGTGTTATCCATCAGGTGTTCGTGAGCTTTCAGCATTGCCCTTTTAGGGCTTTGCTATTGCTTTAAAACAAGAAGCCCCACCACAAGGGCAGGGCTTCTATTTAACCGATAAGAAAGAAAGCTATTAGGCTAATTCAACAATGTTTAACACGTTGTAAGCACCATTTTTTAACGAGTATTGAATACCGTTTACCTCTTGGAAAAATTCAATCGTCAAGAAATAAAGTTTTGTGCCTGCACCTGCTGGAACACCGGCAGGAAGTAAATTGAATGGTGTGTTTGTGCCATCAATTACAATATTTTGCACAGGGCTGTATTCAATTGCACTCACGTTGTTTACAAAATCCACATCAGCAAACGCAGATTTAAAACTAACGTGGGTTGCTCCAGTAGGGTAGTAAATATCATTGATAGGAGTGAATGCAGGGAAAGCAATATCACCAGTACCAGTGTTTACAGTGAACGGAGCAAATACAACACTACCCAAAGTTGCACTATCATTGAAATCAAAACCTTTCAACAAGGCTTTTGCCATCGGGTCCGCAATTCCGATACCTACATTTCTTTCACCTCTTGGAGAAGTGGCATCGTAGTTTTTAATCTGTGTCATTATTTGCGTTAAACGACTGGTAACACGGTTGTCACTTGCGTTCATCATCAAATTACGAACAGCATTGCGGAGTAATTTTCCAGCACTTGCAGAGCTTCCAAATTCGCTACCGTTTTCACGGGTACGCTGAAAGTTAGGATCATTGGCTATTCTGTCACCAGATACACCACTTTTTGTTTTCACAAGATGTCCATCCTGTGTTTTGTAGAAGGTAAGGTTATCCAATGTACCTTCTATTTTTAGTAAGCCTTTTAATCTTGCCATTTTGTTATTTATTTAAATTGTTAGTAATTACTTTTTTGTTGCGATACAGCCTTTACAAAACCTGTATCTGTTTCTTGCATTATACTTTCTGAATAGCCAGGGCGGACAAACTTTTTCAGCCCCACATTCCCAAAGTCCTTTTCTTTCGCTTGATGCTTTACGCATCAAATCTTCAAGCCTTGCATCAGTATCAAAATTGATGTAGTGCCAAGCCCAACCATTTGCAATAAGTATTTCATCCAGTCTTTGCCCATCCACATATACCATTGCCAATTCTCTACCGTACACATCAGTTTTCAATACTTCAAACTTTACCACTTTACCAAGTATCAAGGCTTTTACATTGAGCCAAGAGTTAAAACCCCAGTGTTGATTTAGTTCGGGAGCATCAACATTTAATAACCTTATTGTATGCTCCTTTGCAGTTGTTTTAAGAACGTATGTATCGCCATCCTTAACTTTCATCACCCTTGCTTCTTCTTGCGAAAAAGCGGCTGTAAAAGCCATTAAAAACAAAACCGATACAATTATTTTCTTCATCACGATACAAAACTATAATGCTTTATAAGCCTCTGCAAATAACCACTTCCGACATTTCCGTTATTGCCACATTATTCCAACAAACACACTTTTACCACTCACAAAAACATATTATCTTTGCAATGTTTACTTTATACCTGATGTATGGATAGAGTATGAAAAGAGTAATTTAAAAATGAATAGACTGTGTATTTATCCGAAAGACATTCAGATAATCACAGGCAAAAGCGACAGATATGGTAGATACCTTATTAAGAGGATTAAAGAGTACTTCAACAAAGAGCAACACCAAGTTGTTACCGTTGAAGAGTTCTGCCAGTATATGGGCTTACAATTGGAAGCAGTTGTTAGTCAATTAAGATAGTGTAAAAACTTATCTTCGCTTATTGCTTATGATAAGGACAAACACACTCTACACTAAACAACATTTTTTCTTTTCTTTGTGCTGTACTTGCACTTGTTTTAGTGGGTTTTGTTGCCCAGTTGTTGCCCAAATAAATACGCAACCCCTGAAACCCTTTATTTATAAGGCTTTACATTTTCACTTAACAATTTGTACTGGAAAGTGAAGTAGTAAAACAAAACTGGAATTCCAAACAAAAAGTGGACAAAAATTTATTAACATTAAGCTGCATTTTTTAAGTTATTATTAATTGATTTTTGATACTCTAATATAGTTAAATTATTTAAATGTTTATGCCTTCGTTTTGTGTTATAAAATGTTTCTATATATTCAAAAATAGATAATGCTGCTTCTTGTTTAGTTTGGTATTTGTTATGATAAATTAATTCTGCTTTTAGTGTTTTAAAAAAACTTTCTGCTACAGCGTTATCCCAACAATTTCCTTTTCTACTCATGCTTCTAATAATAGATTTATGCTTAGATAAATGGTTTGTAAACTCTTCGCAAGCATATTGTATTCCTCTATCTGAATGAAAAATTAAAGATTGATTGTTTTGTATGGGACGATTACCTTTAGCCATATTAAAGGCTGGTATTACTGTTGCATTTGCTTTCATTGTATCGCTTAATGCCCAACCAATTACTTTTCTGTCAAACAAATCTATAACAGTAGTTAAATACAACCAGCCTTGTTTTGTTCCAATATATGTAATATCAGATACCCAAGCTTTATTTTCCTCTTTTACAATAAACATTCTATCTAATACATTTTCCACTACTGGATATTTATGTGACAAATCTGTCGTTACTTTATATTTCTTTTTAACAATACTTCTTAAATGTTCTTGATGCATTATTTTTGCTACTAGTACTTGTGATACTTTTATCCCTTGCATGTTCAATTCTTTTGTTATTCTTGGGCTACCGTACCTACTTTTACTAGCTCTATATATCTTATTTATTTCTTGCTTTAGCATTGTTCTTCTTAACGCTCGTTTGCTTGGTGTTTTATGTAGCCATTTATAATAAGCGCTTGAACTTACCTTTAACACTTTACACATCTTCTCAACAGGAAATTCATCTTTATGTTTTACAATAAAGTTAAATCTCACTTGTCGTTCTTGGAGAAGATGCCAAGAGCCTTTTTTAATATATCTCGTTCTAATTTTATTTCATAAAGCTCTTTTCTTAGTTTAATGTTTTCTTCCTCTTCTTTGCTTTTAGGCTTGCTTATAACAGAATGCTTCGCATCTAACTGCCCTAAATATTTACCTCTAGTCCAATTTCTTAGCGTTTCCCTACTAATGTTTAATTCATTAGCTACTTCTTGTAGTGTTTTTTGTTTACTTAATTCTACAGCGTGTAATTTAAATTCCAAGCTGTAATGGCTGTTTACTCTTTTCATCTTCTAAAGTTAGCGCAGATAATCTTAACTTTTGTGTCCACCTAAAGGTAGTTACTCCATGTACAAGTTTATAATTGCAACGGGCAGTTAATATTAAGCCAAAACATACCGGCAGAGCAAAACCAAAATATAAGCAGCCAAAATTGGTTAAGTGGTATATATTTTATAACTTTAAGTAACCAAAGCCAACAACTAATTAAAACTCAAAAATTAATTATTGAAAATTAACCATAAATATTTGTTACTGTTTTTTAGCGTTTTGCTCTTTACTATATGTAAAGGGCAAAACACGTTTAATAATTATTACCAAAGCGGTAAATTAAGTATGGCAAATCATATACAAGTTTTACCAAGTAATAATTATATTTTTACCGCTT
>CALAGJ010000002.1 GCA_937892395.1 uncultured Parafilimonas sp. | reverse complement strand
TAGCCTCTAGAAGCATTTCAAACAATATCATTTCCTTAACTTCTTCATCAACATCGCCAACCTCAATGATTGGAATCAATGTTGGCGCAACAGGTCCACATAATATTGTAAACAATACTTTCAGTGCAATGAACTTTACCGGAGTGATAACAGGAGCACCGGTTATAAGTGGAATCGCATGCGCCACAGGTACTGGTAACAATATTAATAATAATGTCATTACAAATATTAGTGTTGGAGCTGCTGGTAGTACTGCTTCACCTGTCATTGATGGTGTGTTAGTATCAGGTGGTGTAACAACGAATGTTTTTAAAAATAAAATTTATGGTTTGACCACTCAAGCATCTGGAGCTACAACTACCATCAATGGTGTTAGAATCTCTGGTGGAGGAACTACCGCAAATTCAGTGTACAATAACTATATTGGAGATCTTACTTCATCTGCTTCTACTAACTCTGATGGAATCAGAGGAATCAGCATTACCTCAACTGGCACCACAACAACCAATAATATTTATTACAATACAAATAGTGCAGATTTAAAATTAGAAAGTAGAATTGTTTTAGAATCATTTGCTAATTATTTAAAAGAAAACCCAGACATGAATATCGAAATTCAAGGTCATACAGATAATGTGGGTAAGGATGCAGACAATCTTGTTCTCAGTCAGGGCAGGGCCAAAGCAGTTATAAATTATCTCGTAAGTAAAGGTATTGATGCAAAGCGCCTGTCATCTAAAGGATTTGGCGCCACCAAACCCGTAACAAAAAATGATACTGAAGAAGGAAAAGCGCAAAACCGACGCACAGAATTGAACGTTCTCAGTAATTAAAAAAAATGGTTTCCTACACATTATTTATGCGGAAAATCCTCTTACAAAAAGAGGAATAAAACATCAGCCTCGATATTTTCAATAGTATTATTGTTCATTACTGCTAATATGAACAATGAACTTGAAAATATTATTAAATAAAAAGTCTTTTACATCATTAGACGGAAACAGGAACAGAATGCACTGCGGCACTTATTTCTTTGATTAGCGATGCATCTTTTTCTATGGCATTTCCCACGACTATTACATCGGCTCCGGATCTACAATTGAGGTATGCTTTTTCCGGGTTTGTAATGCCTCCACCTACTATCAATGGAGCCTCGATACCGGCGGCTACTTTTTCAATCATAGTTTCAGTTATTGGTTTTTTTGCACCACTGCCTGCATCCATAAAAATGAGTTTCATTCCAAGCATTTCCCCTGCCATGGCTGTACATAGAGCTATTTCATTTTTATCGGCTGGTATGGGTGCTGCATTCGATATATAAGACACAGTTGTAGGGGCACCGCCGTCTATGACCATATAGCCTGTGGGCATTATTTCCAAGCCACTCTGTTTTACAACCGGTGCACTGATAACATGCTGACCAATCAATAATTCCGGATTTCTTCCCGATATCAATGATAAATACAGCAAGGCATCTGCATATCTACTCACCTGTGAGGGTGCTCCCGGAAAAATGATAACTGGAATATTACAGGATACTTTAATCTGACGGATACATTCATCCAAATTATTAGATATGACCAAACTACCCCCCACAAAAATATAATCAACTTTTGCATCTACAGCCTTGGCAACCAATTGCTCTGTACGTGCCACATTTACTTTATCCGGATCTATAAGTACTGCAAAAGATTTTTGGCCTTTCAACTTTCTTTCTTGCAATAATTGATATATTCTTTGTTTCATTCAGTTCAATATTCTGGCTATTAAATATTGGTATAATTATCTGCAATAATAGGGAAAATGGCGGGTTTGGTTTTTGTAAGTGCTTTAGAATTGTAAGAATTGTGCTCTCTTGCATGTTTACATTCAACATAGATGACGTTTTCTTTAATATTACAAAACCAAAAAGCAGGCCTAAGCCTGCTTTGTTATAAACCCCCATCCGAAAGAAGACTCTTTATCTCAGTAAGGTAATATTCCCTTTAATTGGTATAATAACACCATTGTTGCACTGTACTTCAATCATATATACATATACATCTGAGCTCTGAATTTTTCCATTATAAGTTCCATCCCAACCCTCGGTAGAGCTATTGGGCGTAGCATTCGATCCTTCATAAACCAGCTGCCCCCATCGATTAAATACCCTTGTTGATTTTATTTTAAACAATCCCGTTCCTCTTACAAAAAATGCATCATTCATACCATCATTATTAGGCGAAAATGTATTTGGTATGAAGACATTCGAATTGGCACAAACCACACGTACGGTTATTTCATCTCTTACGAGGCAGCCACCACCATTTGTGGCTATACAGGTATATGGTGTTGTTTCTTTTGCTGATACAATTGGGTTTGGAATATTTGGGTTATTTAATCCAACAGAAGGCTGCCATTGCCAATTTGTAATATCGGGGCTATTATTGGTTTTTAGCTGCACTGTTGTACCTACCACTTCTATGATCTCATCATTTCCTAAAATATTCATTTCAGGAATTGGATAAGATTTTACAGTTACATAGCCTGAATCTTTGAAACAGTTTTTTTCACTGGTTCCTATAACCCTATACTGGTACAATCCGGCAACCGATGCTGTATAAATCGGCTTATCGGTATTTGGATTGTCTAAATAATTTGGTGGTGTCCATTGATATGATTCAGCACCCTCCGCTTTTAACTTTATAGTATTACCTACACAAACAGTGTCTCCATCACTCACTTTAATTGTATTTGGCTCAATTACTCTTACATAAAGTGTATCAGAATTTCCACAGCCTATTTTATCATACCCTGCTACAAAATAATATCCTGATGTTGTAATTGAAAGCTTCGGACTTGTGCAGTTTGTGCAAGAGAGTCCTTCACCTGTCCATATATAATTTTCTGCACCAGATGCAGTTAATTGATACGTACTATTTTGACAGAGTGCCGTATCTGCTATTGTTTTTACATTTGGTGCAGGATTTACAGATATTTGATGCATAGTGGAATCCTTACAGCCACTTGAGT
>CALAGJ010000001.1 GCA_937892395.1 uncultured Parafilimonas sp. | reverse complement strand
ATCCCGAGGTGCGGGCATACCTAAAAACGGTGCTGCACACCCTTTTGCAAGTCTGGGATTTTGACTTGCTTAAAGTTGATTTTTTGTATGCCGTTGCCCTACAGCCGCCAGCCAACAAAACACGCGGACAGGTAATGTTCGAGGCAATGCAATGGCTGCGCAAACACAGCCCAAACAAACTGTTGTTGGGTTGCGGTGTGCCATTAGGTAGTGCCATTGGGCAGGTAGATTATTGCCGCATTGGTGCCGATGTACATTTAGATTGGGAGATGGGCGCGCTACAAAAGCTAAAAAGTCGCGAGCGGGTATCAACCGTTAATGCGCTACAAAACACCATTTTTAGGCAACCGCTAAATGGCTTGGTATGGGGCAACGACCCCGATGTGGCTATCTTGCGAAAAGAAAAAAACTTTTTAAACCCCGAACAGCGTTTTACCCTATTTTTCATCAACCAACTGTTTGGCTCGGTGCAGTTTATATCCGACAACATTGCCTTGTACGATGCCCAAACTATGCAGCTATATAAATCGCAGTTTCCGCTATTGCCCAAACAAATACACCACACCAAGCAAATAAAAAACAGGGCAGTGTATGATATTGCATTTAGCATAAACAACCTACAATACCAAGCATTTAGCAATCATACCGCTTATGTGCAACCTGTTGAGCTAAAAAACAGCGATTTGTTTTTTAATACCCAAACTCAAACCTTTGAACTTAGCGGCACCTGGATACAGCTACAGCCTTACCAAACCATTTGTTTTTTACTGGTCGATGTATCAAAACCAATTTCGGTGGTAGGCAGCATTAACGGGCATTTATTTGCCGGAGCAGAAGTGCAAAACCTAACAATACATAACCAACAACGCATATCTGTTGCCTTTTATCCCAATTTACCCTACAAACCGCGCGTGTTGATAGCCCTAAAAACCAACGCCACCCAAGTGCTACTCAACGAAAAATGGGTAACACCAAGCAACATTGGTTTTGGTAAAGATTTAAAGCTATTGGTGCTAGATTAACCAATTTTTTAATCGCCAAGTATCAGCAAGATATTAGCAAGATAATTAGCCAATATCAATCAAATAATAACTATTACTGCTCGCAAGTACTTATTAGATAAATACTTACAAAACTAAATAATGTTCAAATGTTTTTTTGTTGTCCCCTAATTGCCCAATATTTAATGTAGGCTTTATTTTTCTTTGACACAATGATGGTATCTTGCAAAATAATTTGTAACTTTCCGTCGTATTTGCTTACAAATATTCCAAATAATAATTCCCCCAAAAAACATTTCACATGAAAACTACCACATTTCTTTTCGCTTTAATTTTTTGCATGGCATTAAGTCTACAAACAATTGCCCAACAAAAACTAGAAGGAACCATTAAATCGGCAATTGATAATCGTCCTGTTGTTGGTGCGCAAGTTATTGCCAAAGGTAAATCAACGGGTACTATTACCAACCTCGACGGCAAATTTAGCATAAAGCTGCTACCCAAAGAACACATTTTAGTAATAAAAACAGAGGGCAACAAACCTCAAGAGATAGACGTTACAGGCAAAGAGGTAGTAGACGTGTTTTTGGGCGATGGCATTGCCCTATAAACAGTTGTTGTTGGTACTAACAGCAGCTATACCAAGCAACACTTGAAAGTTGGTTAAGGCAACGCTGTCCATTTGATATTTTGCGATAAAATAAGCTAAATCAACCGCTAAAAAACCTTTTAACATATCTACGATAAATACAAAGCTTCCTGCTTTTGCACCTAAAACCCTAAAGGTATTGGTAGCACCTGCATTGCCACTTCCGTAACTTCTGATATCAATATCGAAAAAATATTTACTTACCCAAACTGCTGTAGGTATGGAACCTAATAAATATGCAAGGAGAATAAGAATGAATTCGTACATACGCAATGACTATTTTTTGTTGTAGTGAGTGACAAATATAAGCGAAGAAATCAAATTATACAACCTTATACTGTTAAAATCAATTCCAATGCAATCCATTCTTTTTGTTGCTTTTGCGAAACAAGTGTAAACCCAATATCAGCATATTGTGCTAAAATTTGTTCTTTATCTGAAGTCATTAAACCACTTAAAAACAACCTTCCCTGAGGATTGAGTAATTTTTTTAAATGCACTCCATGATTTTTGAGTATGACTCAATGATATAAGGAATGTGCTTGCTCCAGAACTATCTCCTGCTAAAATTTCAAATATGTTCATATATTTTTAATTTATTTTTATTCAATACAAATCGTACAAATACTTTCCTTTCACCTTCGGTTAAAAATAAATAATGAGAAGCGAGTGCAAAACCAATCTGCGCTTTTGGCATTGCAATGTTTTTTAGTTGAGCATCCTCAAATACCTTGTGTACAAATGGATGCCATTCCTTATTTGCACCAATGAGTTCTGCACCTAATCCATCTTCACTGTTTGCAACGGGTGATGTGAATATGCGGTTTGTATTGTTCTGCGTAAGCAATGAATCAGTTGTACTTGCCTTATAAAATGTTTTTAATTCTGCCACTGTGGCTTTAGTAAATACTGCATCCTTATCCAAAGCATACACCACATCATTATTAAGACTGTCTTTCCCTGCTTTTAATGTTGTAGCTTTTTCTAAAAGGTATTCATCCACTTGCTTTGCCAGTTCTGCCAATACATGCACTTTATTTGCTACAGCGGGTTTTGGTTGTAATCGTAAAACTTCACGATAATAAAAATCAAGGTGTCGCTCTGTAATCGTATTGATATGTGCTTGCGCAAATTTGTATAACCGCAAAAAGCACAAAAACAAGGCATAATGTGGTGCATGTTCATTAAAAGATATAAGGGTACCTAACAAGGCAGTTTCTGCATCTACAATAATCTTGGAATACACTACAAGATAACTATCAAAAACACCGCAAAATAAATTGTGATTGGCTGCATGTGCAATGCTGGTGTAGTCATTTGCAAAGCCATTTATCGGATCATTATAAATGCTATCATCTGGAGTAATTTCATTTTTATAATCATTCCAGTTTGATGCAGTTGTATCAAATAGCCAAATATTACTCAGCCCAACGGTATGGATAATTTGCGCAGCATCAGTAAGTGGTTTATTCAGAATATTCCAGTCACTAAGAGATGTAGGGTTTATATAATTAAGATGTGCTGCATCAGAGGCATAGTAGTATCCAATAAGTCTTTTGAGTGCGGGTGCAAGTTTTGTTTGTATGAGGTTGCGAATATTTTGCTTGAGTATTGTTTCATTTGGCAGACTTTGAGCATATTCATCTACTGCTTTACTAAGTGTGAGCAAAGCACTGAACAACTCATTGAGTTTGATTTTAATGGCAGTGATGGATAATTTATTTTCATCATTCTTTATAAAATCAAATCGCTCTATTATTTCAGCTCTGTATCGGTTAACATTTTGTATGGCTATGGTGCCTAATTGTGCAGATATGTCTGTATTAAAAAATGATTGCCAATTGTCAGATACACTATCTGCATTATTATAATAATTGATAAATGCAGCATAGTTATTTGCAAACACAATCCAATCAGCAAAGCCTTTTTCATCTACTACAGCAAACCTGTTTTTGTCCAGACCTGCGAGTAGCCGCTGCATCTGGCTTGTGCCATAATGCTGCAAAGGATTTTTATGTTTGTTACAGTCTGACATTTTATGAGATTATGGTTTTCTCAATGGTTAAGCTATTCAATTCTGTTCCTTCATTGATATAGAAAGGGAATACAAAATTGTAACGATTGTTTGTAGCCCTTAAGATATATTCAATTTCAATAATAATTTCTCCTTCTAATTCATTGGTGGTATTCATATTGATAGATGTAACATCTATGCGTGGTTCAAAATATAAGATTGCAGTCTTTATTTTATCTTTCATGATTGTTTTAACCTGTGTACTTAAAGGTTCAAAAATCATTTCATCCATATTGCATCCATATTTTGGTTGCATTACTCTTTCTCCGGGAGTAGTGGTGAGTAGTATCTTCAAGCTATTGTTGATGTCTTCTACTTTCTCTGTCATTTCCACAGATTTCAACCTGTCGTTAAAAGTGGGCGGAAAGCTCCAACCTTTACCCAGAAAATCATCTTGCTGAAAACTTGTTGCCATAATAGATTATAATTATAAATTTAATTTTATTTAGCCAATTAAAACGGTGGGGCATCCTACAGCAATAGCACCACCATGCGCCGTGCTATCACCCTGTCTTACAGCGGGCATGCCACCTATTAGTACGGTAGCTGAGCCTGCAATGATGGTATCCGGTTGACCTACACATGTGAGCATATCTCCAACTCTTGCAGCAGGCATACCTCCAATTAAAACGGTGATACAACCTGGAGGCATTATTGGCCCACCAACATGTGGCACAGTACCGTTCACTAATGGACAGGTATGCATATCCCCAACCCTTGCTGCTAATGGCATATTCTTATCTTTTTATGGTTACAAATAGTGCTGCTACACTGTTTCATTTTAATTGATTTGTACAATACTGCCTTTTACTTTTGTACTACCACCGGATGACAATTCTGCGCTAGCACTACCTTCCATTTTTGCCTCTGCAGATGCAATCATTTTTATATTGATGCCATCTGCTTTAATATCGTTTGCAGCTGTCATGATTATATCTTTTATGCTTTCTATCTTGATGCCATCTTCATTCATGGTGATTTTATTTCCATGTTGATCTTCCAAATAAATTTTTGTTTCATCTTCACTTATGAGGAATTTATTGCCGCCAGGTGTTTCTAATGAAAAACTTTTTTTATCATCATTAAAAATCATTTTCATCTGGCTTCTTGTTTGAAATCCTTTTTCATGATTATCATCTGTAGCCCTTATGGGTGCTGGTTTCTCACTGCTATTGCACATGCCAAGCACCATGCCATGACGTGGATCATTGTTTACAAAACCAACCACCACTTCATCCCCAATTTCAGGACGAAAAAATGAACCTCTTTCATTCCCCGCATCTACTGTGGATACCCTACACCAAGCTCCTTCATCAGATTTATGAATAATCGGAATACGCACTAATATTCTATCCTCTCCATTGGGATCATCTTGCAATTGGGTGACCACTCCCATCTGCAATCCTTCAACTGCAGGGAGTAGTGCAGCAGCAAGAGGTTGTTGTATTTGGTATGTTTGTGCGAACCATTCCGGATTGATTCCAAATTGAACAATCGTTTGCCATTTTCCTTCTTCTATTTCATGCCGCACACCTGTTACAAAATGCAATCCTTCAAACCTCTCACCAGCACCATTCAATTGAATGAGATTGCCGAGTTTTATTGCTGGTGTGCCATCCGTGCGTACACGCCCTCTGATGGTAGCCAATTGGTGCTTCATCATCATGGCATCTATCCAGTTTTGCATTTCCGGCTCTTCCATTTTGGCACTATTGTACAAGGTGAATTTTTCTTCATTCATTACACCTGCTAATGCATCTCTTGTGAGGTTGCCAGCAGCGGGAAGCTGCACCGGTTGTGCTTCTGCATTATCATCTAATGATTGTGTAGAATAATTCCATGTGCTGGCTGTAATTTTTTTGTACTGAAATCTGGCATCTATTTCAGCATCTAAATCATATACAGTAGCACCATATTGAATAGTGTGTGAAGCACTACCGGAAAACACCGGCTTAGCAATATTTATCTTGTTATCATCATTGAAACAAAACATGGCATTTGCTTCTGCACGGCAGAGCATAAAATCCCAATCTGTAGCATTATACTGCACCAATTGTTTGTGGGTATAAGTACTTGTTTCAACTTGTTTTTCTATGCCATATTTTGAAATGAGATCTTCTATCACATCGCTATCCTTACTGTCTTTGAAATAGGCACATTTAGCAGCTCCGGTCATTCTTATTGCAGTATCTTTACAATCAACCATCATGACCGCATTTTTTCTTCTTATTTTTATACCATGCTTTATAATTATTCCTTTAAATATGGTGTTTTCTTGACTACTGTAGCCAGCTTTTATTTCAATTGCTTTGCCGGGCTCAAAGTCTGGCGTATTGCTGATTTGAAAGGTTTGAGCAGCAGCATTTCCATCAATCAAAACAATAGTGGCCGATGCAATTCTATTTACCGCTTTGTTTACAATAATGGAGAGCAAATGATATTGTCTGGATACTTCAGATCCCTCTGAAAATATGGTAAATGTGGCTACAGATTTACTGCCTTCGCTTGGTATGGTTCTTTCCGTTGGCATCAGGTAGTAGTTTTTGATTTATCAATTGGAGGAAAGTATATTTCTGATCCTATATTTAAGTTTCTAAAATTCTGAATCTTGTTTACTTCTGCCACTTGGATATAATAGGCAGCATCACCATAAATTTTGAAACACATATTGGGTAGTGTATCTCCTGCTTGTACCCTTCGGTAATGTGAAAGATCCGGAGAACGATCATTTTGCTGTGCAACCCTTACTTGTTCTTCAATAGCCTGCTTCAAAGTCACTTTGCATATTGCCCGAATGGGCGAACCATCCGGATTAAATAGTTTATAGTTTATATTTAATGAAGTACAACGCCCTTTAAATAAATCTGTACCCCATACAAATTTGAAGAAACGTGGTTGGTGTGTTTCACCATCATATCCCATCAAAAATTCTTTGAAATTTTGAATATCAGTGGCAATATTTATTTTTGGAATTCTATTAATAATTCCTGTATTGTCGAATAAAAATTCGAAAGACATTTCCTCAGGATATTTTAAGATGAATGGTTGCTCATTTGCAGTGGTACCTGCTCCTTGTGCTTGTTGAAACTCATGCTTAATTTCCACAGAATATGTCTCCGGATTGATCAATGCCGTATATGGATTTGCAATACCAGGAATAGCAGCGAGATGCTGATCTGCCACATCTACATGCGTATAGGCGTATATGCTCATTTTCTTCAATTCTCCTAGAACTATTGCTATGTCTGGAAATGATGGCATTATCTTTCTTTTTTATTTTCAAATATGTCCAACACCTGTTCTATACATTGCCGGATAAGCGCTTTCTTTTCATCTTCGCTATTGGTATCGAAACTGGGAGGTATTGACGAAGAAGTGCTGTTTCCGCCCGGCTGATTTACAGTAACATTGATTTGCAATTCTCTAATTTCAACCGGCATATCACATGATTTTAAAATAGCTATAACTCAAATCAATTGTTTCTACCACTATAGCATTTTCCTGTGCATTAAAATCGCTGACACTCCATTTTTTGGGCCAACAATTGAATAAAGTCCAAGTGCGTAATGGCTCGTGTTTATCATTTAATAATGATATAGAAATATCACATGGTCGATAGTTTACAAAATCTCTGTCCTGCAATATACCTCTGAGCCAAACTGACACTAATGAATTGGTGAGTAAACCACGCTTTAGGGATAAATCGGGATATTTTGTACGAACAGGTAGTTTGTGTTCAAATCGATTTTCGCCTCCTTCTTTAAAGCTCACTGTATCGTATTCGACCGTAAGTCCGGATACAGATTGAAAACGGATATCATCATCATTGCCGAGTAAAAGAAATGTAACACTGAAATGAAACCCTACCGGTGGATAATAACCTCCTGCCATAACTTAAATTCAATTCTTTTGAAATGATTTAAACCCAAATATTCCTTCATTGCCTTAGTTACCACCATCAATTTTTATTGTTGATGATATTATGAAAGGCTTACACCACAAGACTCAGCCCTTCATGTGCCAATTCCAATGTTTCAATAGCTACTTCATTGCCATCACTTTTTAGATCACTGGCTTGCATCTTTACAGGAAATGCATTTTTTGCTTTCCAGGTCATTACAGGATTGTGTGATTCATTAAGCAGACTGATAATGATTTCGCGTCTTTCTGGCACATTGAGATTGGTAGCATTGATCCATTTATAAAAATCTGAATCATTCTCCATAGTGCCGCGT
Source organism: uncultured Parafilimonas sp. (assembly GCA_937892395.1). Classification (GTDB taxonomy): domain Bacteria; phylum Bacteroidota; class Bacteroidia; order Chitinophagales; family Chitinophagaceae; genus CALAGJ01. Next base: position 27,106 of record CALAGJ010000001.1, on the reverse strand, counting down.
TTGAAAGTGATATTGCTAAATTTTTGCATACCGGGCATTTTTATTTTATGATATTCCGGACTACTTCCTTCCCGATATTCTATTACTTCATTTTGCATATCGAGACCGGTTACTTCTGTAAATCCAATACGCACTCCACCCCATTGTACCAGGAAATGAAATTTTGGAAGAGGATATGATGTTGCCATTTTTTTTGTTTTAAATTTTATTAAAAATCTTACTGAATTCCTTGTTTATTAGAATCAGCTTTCCGCCAGTTTATGTGAAAAACGGAGAATAATAAATTCTGCCGGACGTACTACAGCCATACCTATTTCTACAATCAATCTGCCTTCCAGGATATCCAGCGATGTCATTGTTTTGCCAAGACCAACAGCCACGTAAAATGCATGCTCCGGTTTAATGCCTTGTAATGCACCCTGTCTCCAAAGCGTAGTCAAAAAGTTTTCAATCATGCCCTGAATCTTGACCCAAGTATTTGCATCATTTGGTTCAAACACAAATGGTTCTGTAGCTTTTTTACAACTTTCTTCTACCATGTTAAAGAAGCGACGCACAGACACATATCTCCATTCATTGTCATTGCCCGCCAGGGTACGTGCACCAAAAATTAAAGTGCCTTTTCCTGTGAAGAATCGGATGGCATTGATAGATTTACCTGCAACAGTATCTACGTTTAAGTTGTCCAATTCACTGGCCTTAAAAGTATTGTTAGGCCCTAAAATACCCAGTACCGTTGCATTTGCGGGGGCTTTCCATACTCCTCGTGTTCTGTCTGTACGTGCATATATACCTGCTACAACGCCACAAGGAGGTACAACTACAGGAGTATTTTGAATGCCATTCAAAATATTTTTATATGCCGGAAATATATTTGCAAGCCCACTGTCAGCTTCTTTTTCTGTGGTATCGGCAGCACCTACAACCCCATTCATGTAGACGTTATTTATTATTTCAAATTCGGAGCGCATCAATGGTATCAGACCATTTATTCTTGCTGCATCATCTGCACCATTGATAACGGTAGAAATAGGTGCAGGACCAGAGAAAATTGTTCCCCAATTTGAATCCGTCGGAATTATAACATCATCATAACTTACATCATATGCATCTGTGAGTTCTGCATCCGCCTCTTGATCATAACCAATTAGTTTTTCATAAGACGGCTTTAGCAAACTAATTTGATTTTTCAAATTTGTTTGAAGATTATTGGTATTGCTTGTAGCAGCTGTTCTTGCATCCACACTTCTTGCTATCGAAAAGAGAAATGACATGGCTGTCTGTAAATTGGCAGCTGTACGATTTGCTTGTAAAGTAGCTTCAAGATCATTATACCTTTCAGCCAATGTATTAAATGAGCCATTTAGCGTATCATAATCTCCTTTTATATTACTATTTTCTGTTATAGCTGTAGTAAGATTTACTATTTGATTTTTAATATCTACTGGCGTGGATGAAGTAGTAAGTGCATCAAGATTAATTGGTGTATTTTCTTTTACAAACCTGTTTGGATGTGAGGAATCATTCATAAAATATCGGTAGCGCACAGCTTTTGGAAAAAGTGTTTTAAGCCAAGGCGAATATGTGGCACCATACTTTAAGGACTCCATACCAATATTATTTCTAAAATCTGTGCCTAAGTAGTCTGTTTTTTTAACATCCATGATTGTAAACCTGTCGCCTAAATTTCCACATTGCAGCAGTGCCTGCTGATAAATTTCATAATACTCATTAGCCGTTGTAAAAATTGAATTATCCGGAAATACAAGTAGTGTAGGCTCATCTTCTTTTTCAATGGCTCGCAGCCCTTTAACTGCATCTAAAAAATCAGTTTTGGTTTTTGGCGCATCGTAAAGTCCTACAGATACTATAAAACAATCTCCACCACCATTGTCATAAAACATCCTCACCGCATCATACATAAACAATGTATTATTAATGCTCGTGGATTTGAAATTTGCATTGGCATCTAAAATTAGTTTCGCTACATCCAATGCCGGAGAACCTCCATAATACAATTGATATTCAACAAAACTGCTGATTTTGTGAGGCTGATTAATTAGATCATTGATAGCGTATCTGTCAGCTATTTGAGTATAACCCATAAATGCCGGAATTGCAGTTTCCACCTGTGCTACAGATGGTGGTAGTTTGGAAATTTCTTCAATAAAAACACCGGGAGTTTTATACACTGTTGCCATAATTTTTTTTATTAGTAATTCAAATAAATATTAAAATAATCCTGATTGTTATGCTGCACCAACATGCCCGATTGTAGCGGGTCTGGTGCGGGTGCTGGAGGTGATTCTCCATTGACACCCCCTAATATTTCTAACTTAAATGCGGGAGGTGATTCTGAGATGGGAATCGGTTTATTGGATAAAAAAATATCCGCATCGCTTGATGGTAGTGGTGGTGGTGGAAATGGAGTACTGGAAAAATCATAGTTCATCGGATTTGGATTGATGCTGATATCTGCCAAACTTTTCCTTAAAGCTATATACTTCCAGATAGCCTGTCTGTTTGGAAATCGAATCGAATATTTTAACCAATTTGGTTTATTATTTACGGGAGTATCTTTTGTTTTATCGTCAATGGTGTAGAGTGCGTATTCATTTGCCGCAGGCAGATGAGAAAAAATTTCAAGCACTCCTGCTACCTGATTTGCATACATGGTATCATCAATATAAACGCTATTTTCTTCGTAAATATTTGTGCCATTTATAGTTATGCGATACCTGCCGGGCATTAATCCTTCTAAGTTTATTTGTACCTGCGTAGTAAGCTCATCTGAAGTAAATAAATGATGCTTTAATGGTTGCTCCACATCAAAAGTGGTGTTATCCATTTTGTTTAGTGCAAATGCCTTTATGGTAAAAGATGTAGCGGCATTTGCTGCTGATAATGTATAGTTTATAATCTTAGGTAAAACCCTTGTGCTGTCTTGATTTGTAGCATATTGAAAACCATTTTTTGCAACCCAAAATGTAGTGTTGTTTAGCGATTCATTTGAATGATCTGCAAGACATTGAAAACAGCTGTTTCCCTGCGAAACTATATTGCCAACAGCATAGGCATTTCCCCTGATGAATGCAGGCAAAGGCTTGCTTAAATATAGTACTTGATTAAAGGAATTTGCTGTGAGGTTATTGAAGTAAAATTTATGTGTAGCAAAGCTCAGCTGCCCTGCTTGAGTAATGGTGAAAAATTGCGGATTATTGAGTATCAAATAAAAACTCAACACTGCAGTAGCAGATAGCTTATTGATAACTTTATCTTTTGGATTAGGAACAATTGAAGCAGCTCCTGTATTTACTTTTGTTAATACAAGTAATTGATGATTTACCTGACGATACAACAACTGATTTGCTTTCAAATATTTTGCTGTAGCAGGTGATGGTATGATACTAAAATCTTTGCAGAATGATGTACTATAAAAATCATGTAATAGATCAACACTGAATAATATTTTATAGGATGATATCATGATGTGGCGGGCTTAGTGTTTTCTGATATTTGTATTTCTTTGATGAAGCCAGCCTCTGCTGTAACTATGTCTTCCTGAATGATAACTTGTCTTACCCGATATAAAACTGAGGGCATATACTTACCACCCAGTGTACTCCATAAGTGATTGACCTGTTCAAAATTTAACGAGTATAATTCTATCAGTAATTTTTCAATAGAGCTATCCAGATTTGGATGTGTGGTTTTTGTAATGACCGCATACTGTTGAAAATATTGCATCACTAATCCAAGCATTTCAAGACTTCGATTGTAGTCTGTTTTATTTGCTGCTATCAGTATGTATAAATTGAGCCGTAAAGGAGGATTGCTGTACAAAGTTGTACTATCTGTACGGGTATAATTCTCCTGTGTTTTGGCTATTCGGTCTTCTTCAATATTTACCAATGAAACCACCAATTGATTGGCTAAGGATGCTGTGCCGGAACTATTGTCCTCAATGGCTTTGCTCACATTTCCCATTACTATTGCCGGGTTTGAAAGTACATTCATTTTCAACAATAAAAACCGATTGAGTTCTGCTGTGAGGAATGATATGGTTTTTGCTATAATCATTTTTTCAAATCAATTCAGACAATAAAAACCTCGTACTTTTCAGTACTTTTTTTCAATAGAAAGAAAAAGTCAATCCATCTTTAATTTTGATGAATAAACTATACATTCAATATGCCCACTACAAAGCAATGGCCCTACAGAAGAAATTGGATAGACCCGACATACGGGATTGTTTACAAACAGATACGTTTTATCAGCTAAACAAGCAACTTTATGGCATTTTCAAAGCATTTATGAAGATGAACTTGTATTGGAGTGGTTTAAAAATATCCACCTGCATTTAATCCACTAAATTATTTTTACACTAAAATTTATAATAATATATTTTTTAAATTCTTTAGCCTAAATAATTGCTGAATTTTTATGCATTCAAATCATTTGCTTACACTCAAAAAAAGAGTGACCTATATTTTATATATATGTAGAACCACAGACTGAAGAAAATGTTACCCTCTATATTGAAATATTTTTGAAAATATTTTTTGTGTATAGATATTGGAGGAATGAGTTGTAATAGTAATGGGGATTTTTCTGTTATTTTTGGAAGTGAGGAAGGAGGGATTTTTATGACTTAAGTATTTACAGAGGCCACATTTATTTGTTTTTTCTCTATTTGAATAAATATTAATGGCGTGGAGTTTAACTTACTTGCTTCAGGTCTTCCAACATCACTTTAAGCTGTGATTCTCTGGTGTGTTTGTAGGTATCATCCCAAAAATTTAGCATTTCAGGAATGAGTTGCCGCAAAATAGTTGTTTTTGCAAGTTCTTTAAAGTCGTCATCAATTGTACCTTCTAAATAAAGTTGTCCAAATGCTATGGAAACAATGGCAGCGTCAATACCAGACATAAAACGAGATCCTAATTCAGTTTGCCTTAAGTATGGTTCTAATTTGTCGAAGCTTGTTTCATTAAAATCAAAAGTTGGATAACCCCAAGAATTAATTTGCGCTATAAAAAATACCATTGGTTTTTCTGTCTTGTTTCTTTGTCTCCATGTAGCAAACCCATTGTAGGTGTCTGCACCATCATCACTACCAAAAGGAGCGGATTCATCAATTGGACTCCAATAAAAATCTTCATTCATCAAACGCTTTGCGTTGGGATGTGCATTTTCTTTCGAAGGAAATTCATTTGATACAACTTGCTTTTGACTATAGTTTGTGGGAAATTTAAAATTGCTTAAGACATTTTGTGATTTATCATGAGTATCTATACAAGCATATAAGGTCAAAATTAAAACTGAAATAATATGATATTTCATAAAGTAGTACCTAAAATTAGTCTAAATAAAAAATGGCTGAAATGGTAAAACTAGTAAAAAAACACGTATTGAGAAATCATAAAGCATGGAGGCTATTGATGTATTTTTTAATATATATTGCGCAAAACAAAAATTTTATATGAAACAAATTTTACCCATTTTTTTTCTTCTTTTCGCATCAGTGAGTTTTTCTCAAAATGTACTGTATGTAAATAATGCTGATATAGGCTCATTTGTAAATCCCACTTCAGATCAAGATACTACTATTATTTTAGATGATATTAATATCTTAAGATCAGATTTGGGTGCTAATGATTCTGTTAGTATCACACGCATTACATTTGGAATAGGACGTACCCAAGGAGCCGAAGCCGCAAAGCTCAAATTCTATTACTCCCCTTTCAATACAAGTTTTACAGATCTGGAGACTACCTGTACATTTCCTCCCATTTATTTTGCAGAGTTGGATATTCCCACCAATAGTGACCCCGGTGGTGCTTTTTATTACACCATTGGCGATGGAGTGGCGCCATTACTTAAATTAAAAGTAGATAAAGTTGGCATATTTGACGATGCCTTTACATTTTTCTTGGGTGTGAGTATTGATAAAAAAATTAAGTCTTCATTGGGAGGTTTAATACGAAGAGGAAGTGGTTGGAGCCTAACCAGTGCAGGAAGTCAAAGCCCTTGGATTGATAGTGCCTGGGCCTATAGCCCAAGGTTTAAACAGGGGGGTCAATTTACTGTTGTCGATCAAGATGGAGCAGCATTTCCCCAAACCTACAATATAAGTGTAGAAGGTACCGCATTCTCCGTTATGCCTGTAACACTCACAGATTTTAGTGCTTCTATAAAAAATAATAATGCCATGCTGCAATGGCAAACTGCTACTGAAACCAACAACAAAGGTTTTGATATTGAAAGAAGTATTGATGGTAAAACCTTCACAAAAATTGGCTTTGTGTCAGGTAAAGGAACAACAGTACAAAAACAAGCTTACAGCTACACTGATTTTAATGTAAATCAGCTGAATAAAAACAAAGTATATTACAGACTTCGTCAAGTAGATTTTGATGGACATTCAGACTATTCAAAAACAATTTCATTAAGTATTAGTAAGATTATTAACTGGGTGGTAACACCAAATCCAGTATCTGCACAAACAGCAGTGAGACTTTCACTTGAAAAAGCATCGCAGATGCAAATACAAGTCATCAACAATGCCGGTATGATTGTGCAATCTATTAATAAAGGTTTGACACAGCCGGGTGATTATACCATACCATTAGAAATGCAAAATGTTGCATCTGGTGTATATATGATTAGGCTAATTTTGGATGACAATATCTCTACCCAAAAGATAGTAAAGTAAAAGAATTTTTCGATGCAAACCGGCAGCATATAAGTTGCCGGTTTTTTTATGAACTACCATTTTGCCCTAACAAAATACTTACCTAAATTACCAAATATTTTAAACCCTTAAAGAGATATTTTCAAAGGTTTTGTAAAAATGCTTATACAAGAAATAGCAGGGGAGGCTTAGCTGTCTATTGCATAGATTATTTTTATGTTGGGTCTTATGTTTTTCATGAGAAAAAGATAAAAAAAATACATTGATAATAAAATACTTACCAAAAGAAAATTTTTTCAAAATACTAACCACTCATCTCTTCAAAAACTTGTTTACCGTCAACGAAAGTTGAACAAATTTTTATGGATGAAATGTTTTCATTTGGAGTAGTCAATGGATTTTGATTGAGCAAAACAAAATCAGCTATAGCACCTTCATCTATGTAGCCATAATTTGTTAACCCACCGATGGTAGCAGCATTTTGTGTATATGCAGCAAGTGCCTGATTCATTGTGATGGATTCTTCAGTAGCTATGCATGTGCCATCATCTGCTTGCCTTGTAATGGCTGCACTTATTCCGCTGATTGGATTGAAATCTTTTACTACTGGTGCATCAGATGATAGTGCAACATTGATACCCTGCTTCATAGCCGATTTAACAGGATAGCAATGATCCAAGTACTCATGATCCAGATATTCTATAAAATTTTTTCCCAGTTCTTTCAAAAAAATTGTTTGCATAGAGGCAGCAATTTGGTGATGGGCCATTTCCTCCAAATCAGACACATGTGGCAAACCGAGATGCTCTATTCTTTTAATATTTTTAGGATACTGATTGTGCAGCAATAAATATTTTTCTATAACAAATTTTATTGCAGCATCTCCAATGGCATGTGTGGCCACACCCAATCCTTTTTGCATGGCTTGTGAGCAGAGGCTTTCATATTGCGCAGCTTGCAACCTTAAAACACCTTTTTCGGAAGTATTTTTATAAGTACGTTTCAGGGCTGCAGTTTTGCCGCTAAGGCCACCATCACTAAAAAATTTGACAGTATTTAATTTTAAAAAATCAGTAGTCAATAGTTCTGGAATGGGGAATGGCTCATTTCCACCATCGGGTAAAATGATAGGCAATACATTGAGTCGAAATCCTAAACCATTGTCTTCATTCATCTCCTGATATACAGATAGTAGCAATGGATCTACTGCAGGATCAGTAGCCGCTGTAATGCCATAAGCATACATTTCAGATCTGGCGGCAAGTACCATGATTTTTAACTGCTTTTTTGTTGGTGGAGGTATATGTGCACTTATGATTCCTAATGCTGTTTCTGTGAGAATGCCATTGGGCTGTCCATCGGCACCAATCCTTATTTCTCCTCCCGGTGGCGCAGATGTATCTTTTTGAACACCTGCTATTTGAAGTGCCATAGAATTACAAACAGCTATATGTGCACAGGTTCTTATAAGATAAATTGGTTTGATTGCGGACACACTATCTAAATCATTTTTGTCTGGCATTTTTTTGTCTGGCCAGGCCCCTTCATTAAAACCACGAGCCGTAATCCAGGCTGCATCAGGATATTGCCTGATATAGTCAGAGAGCATATCCAATAAGGCAGCTTTAGAGGGTACACCTCTTACATCCAGCATATATGTTTTAAGATTTCCCACCTTCCAAATATGGATATGCGAATCATTAAAACCGGGCATTAATGTTTTGCCCATTGCATCAATACAAATTGTATTGCTATCAACTTTATTTGCCAATACATCATTGGATGCTATGGCTTTAATGATTCCATCTTCCACCCATAATGCATCCGAAGTGGGATTCATTTTTTTGTGAAACGAAATAATATTTGCATTGCGGATGAATAGATTGTTCATATAGTGATACTAGGAATCTTAAAAAAATATATGCTTGTCAATAACTACACCACATGAGCTTTTACATCTTCTTTTGTGATGGTTTTTCCGGATAGAATAACCAAGCGCTCTATAACATTGCGCAGCTCACGAATATTGCCCGTCCAGTTATACGCTTGCAAAGCCTTTATAGCTGATTCATCAATTACTTTTTTTGATTGGCCATAATCTTGAGCAATATCGCTCAGAAATTTTTCTGTAAGTAGTGGTATATCTTCTTTACGATCATTTAAAGAAGGCACATGAATGAGAATAACACCAAGTCTGTGGTATAAGTCTAATCTAAAGTTTTTTTCCTCCACTTCATTTAGTAAATTTTTATTAGTAGCCGCTACTACTCTTACATCCACATTTATTTCTTTATCGCCACCTACTCTAGTTATTTTTCCTTCTTGTAGTGCCCGCAGCACTTTTGCTTGCGCACTCAAACTCATATCACCCACTTCATCTAAAAAAAGTGTACCACCGCTGGCTAACTCAAACTTTCCAATCCGTTGCTTTATGGCAGAGGTAAAAGAGCCTTTTTCATGTCCAAACAATTCACTTTCTATTAACTCTGCGGGTATGGCTGCGCAGTTTACTTCAATGATGGGGCCTGAATTTCTATTACTCTTTTCATGTAACCACCTTGCCACTAATTCTTTACCACTGCCATTTTCGCCTGTTATTAAAACTCTGGCGTCTGTAGGTGCTACTTTTTCAATGGTATCTTTTATTTTTTGTATGGCCTCACTCTCTCCAACCATTTGCTGTACTTTGCTTACTTTTCTTTTGAGTACTTTAGTTTCTTTGCTAAGGCTATTCTTATCGAGTGCATTTCTAATGGTTATGAGCATGCGATTAAGATCAGGAGGTTTACTTACATAATCGAAAGCACCTTTCTTTACAGCATCTACAGCAGTTTCGATTGTGCCATGCCCACTGATCATTATAATGGGAACATCCGGGTTTAATTCACCTGCCTTTACTAAAAATTCTATCCCATCCATTTTGGGCATTTTGATATCACACAATACCACATCATAGGATTTTGTCCCAAACATTTTCAGTGCTTCTTCGCCATCTTGAGCTTCCTCTACCTTATGGCCTTCATACTGCAATATCTCGCCAAGTGTTTTCCGAATGGCACGTTCATCATCTACGATTAATATCTGGGGCATATTGTTAGAATTTTGGCGCAAGATAAGCTGATTGGTACAATAGGATATTTTGCAAGGCAGATAGATTGATGTAGCAATCAAATAATCAAAAAGAAATCACTCCAGATTAAATCATTGCCCTAGGGCATAAAATTGTGCTTAAAAAAATCATTCAATCTTTGAAAAAACTTTGAGCCAAATTTCATTCTTCGAAATTCTACGATTCAAAAGTCTTTAATAAAGTTATGGTTTCTTTAAGCATATTTTCCTTAGAAATTTTTGTTTAATTCTTTCAATAAATGGATTAAAATGTTTTTATATATTCAGATACAGTTTCGCTTCTTTAGTATCTCACATGAACTACTAAATAAGTCTTTGCCCTTTAGTTTTTTTTGTCAATTTATTTTCAACCGAAATATCTATGGCTACCAACCCCGGCTTTTTCCCAATGGCAATGGATCCCATATTTTCTTCCATGCCCAGTGCTTTTGCTCCATTGTGTGTGGCCCATTGTAATAAGGTTTTTAATGGCAAATTAAATGCATGTTGAAGGCTGTACATTTCGGCTACTATATCCAAAGACCAGTTGCTGGAATAACTGTCTGTACCCAGCACAATATTGGCTTGATTGTCCATTAATTGATGTACAGGTGGAAGTTTATTTTCAATGTATTTGTTTGCATTTGGACATAAGCAATAAAAGAGCTCCTGATTGTTTCTAAATGAATGATCATTGGCAAAACGCATATCTGAAATAGATGTACAAGTATTGTGTACAAGAATGAGTTTTTGAGGATGGTGCAATAATGGAAGATAAGATTGTAAAGCAGATAAACCTGTAGGTGTAAAATGACTTGCATCCATACCCAATGCGGCATACAGCTTATAGAAATCACCCTTGCCCTGCTTATATAAAACATCTTCATGCCTACATTCTTGGTTGTGAATGGACAAGACTGCTCCATGCACAGCAGCATTTATTTTTTGAAACAACTGCTTACTAATGCTATAGGGTGCATGTGGAATAATGGTACTGTTTTGATCTGGCAAAGTTTCCTTAAATTTTTCTTGTACCTGCGTGGCCACAAGCATACTCTGCCCTGCTTTTTGTGGGCTAAATCCTATTGCTTCAATAAAATTATAGCATTGAATCGGAGAAGTCAGCTTTGCAGGAATACTATCTGTGGTATTTGAAATATCGCCCACAGCCACAATGCCATTTGAATACATTTCTTGCATGGCCTGCCGGGCAGCAGCATCAATCTGCTCCGCAGGATAATATCTACCCGTGGATACCCGTTGCAAAAACTCAATTAAACCGGTATGCACTGGCAGCAAACCTTTTAAATGACTCAGCTCAATATGACAATGACAATTTATAAAACCGGGTGTTAGAATACCTTCAAAAACCTGCAAATCGTCTAAACCGTTATTAGCAGTTTGTATATCTATAATTAAACCATTTTCATCTGTTATAACAATTGATTTTTCGGGCAGCCAATCCATTCCATCAAATATGGCAGATGCACTAAACTTTTTTATTGACATGCACCAAAGGTAGTTTGGAACATAAGTAGTAACAGATAAAAATTTATTTTGCTTAATTGCGATTATTCAAAGCACCATTGCTATTTTTATCAGCAATATTTGATAGCATGACAGGAGATGATAAAGCAGCCATTGTAGTTGATCAAATGATGCAGCAAGATGCATTTAGCCAATGGTTGGGTATTGAATTATTGTTAGTAAAAGAAGGCTATTGCTTGATTAAAATGACAGTTCGTGCCGAAATGGTCAATGGTTTTGGTATTGTGCATGGTGGCATTGCATTTTCTCTGGCAGATAGTGCATTTGCCTTTGCCTGCAATAGTAGGAATAATCTTTCAGTAGCATTGGACACATCAATTACATTTAATAGTGCTGTACAAATTGGGGATGTACTTACCGCAGAAGCTGAAGAACTGCATAATGGAAAAAGTACGGGTTTGTATTTGGTACGTATTAAAAATCAGGGTGGTAAATCAGTAGCCCTATTTAAGGGCACCTGTTTTAGAACGAATAAACCCTTAACAGAAAAAGTATAATATGTTTTATGAATACAATGGCATAAAGCCGGTGGTGCATCCTACAGCATGGGTGCATCCACAAGCAGCAGTAACCGGGCATGTAGTGATTGGAGCGGATTGTTATATTGGTCCCGGTGCCGCCATAAGAGGAGACTGGGGTGCAGTCATTATTGAAGCTGGCTGCAATGTGCAGGAAAACTGTACCATTCACATGTTTCCGGGAGTTACAGTTTTGCTCAAAGAAGCAGCTCATATTGGGCATGGGGCCATTATTCATGGTGCCACTATTGGCAGAAATTGTTTGATAGGAATGAACGCTGTTATCATGGATAATGTGATACTCGGGGATGAATGTATTGTGGGTGCATTAAGTTTTATAAAATCGGATGAAATAATTCCTGAAAGAAGTCTGATAGCTGGCAATCCTGCACGCATCATCAAACAGGTTTCGGATGATATGATACACTGGAAAACAAAGGGTACAGAGCTCTACCAGCAGTTGCCGGCTTCATTACTAAAAACTTGGAAACCATGCGAACCGTTTGAAAAACCAACCAATCAAAAACCAACAACATTTGTAGATTATAAAACCTGGAAAGAATCTAAATAAAATGAAATATAATATTCAGTTGCTCCTGATGGCACTCACTATTCAAGCATGCACAGTTACCAAAAGTCCTTTGGAAATATTTTCAAAAGGCATGGAGCAATATGCCACCAATGCAACAGAAATGAATAATGAAATACGCAGTCTGGCAGATAAAGGTGCACTTATCATCGATTATACAGAAAGTAGTTTTGCTTGGACAAAAAAAGCGCAACATTTAATGTTGGTATATCAAGATAAAATCTGGAAAGGATACAAATATGAAATGGACCTTTCTGGTGGTAGCTCTGGTGCGGTGTTGTTGAATCCATTAGAAATAAGAACTGCGGCTTGCGATTCCTTGCTTACTTTTATAAATAATGCGCAATTATGGAATATGTCCACACAGGGTTTTATTACTAATTGCGGAGAAAAGAAATGCAATATTACAGATGCAAATACCAGTTCAATTATGCTGATATATGGCAATAAAATTTCAGCAGCATCTATGTATGCTCCACACTTCATGACTCAATGCTGTCCTGAAAATCAAAATCTAAAAAATTTTGTAAGCACCATAGATATCATGAGCAATCTTGTTGAAACAAAAGAAGGCGCCTTATATTAAAAAGGCATAACTCTTTAGTGCGGCATGGGCCTGCCCAGTGGTATTGGGGCTGTGCTGCGCTGCATTATTCTATTGGTAATCTCAGGTAGCATGTCGCTAAATATTTTTTGCTGGTCTTGCCTTAGGATCCTTTTTATATTTTCATAATTTGAAAATGATGCTTCTAATTTTTTCGTATGGATGTGAATCAATTCCTTTTGCAGGGAATCTTTTTCTCCTGCGGAATATGTCTGTGCAGCAAGTAGCGCAAAATATTTACCCATATAATTTTTAAACTCATCATCAATTTTTCTCATATTCTTAACATGCGCAAAATGAATGGAATCAATTTGTTTTACTTGTGTATCATCCAAGGATAGCGGCTCTTTCAACTTAAAACTAATAGAAGGAGGACTTGCCTCAAACCCCTGTGTAGCCTCTATTCCATCGCCATGAGGTGGCTTTGGTGGCTGGGGTGCACTAAAGTATAAAAAACCCAGAGTACCCAGATTGAGTAAGACTAAAATCACTATAAAAATGATGAGAAATTTTTGTTGCTTCATAAAGACTCATTTAAAAAATCGTAATTTGGAATTAAGATGTCGGCTGTGTAGTTTTTTTGAGTATTTGCAGATTGATTTTCATTTTTTGTGTTCCAGTTTTCTATTGCTAAAAAATTAATAGATATCAAAACAAGAATCGCACAGGCCGCAGCTGCCATCCATTTCATATGTATAATGCTGGGCCGTGTAATCTTTCTCTCATTTTCCAATGCTTGTTGCAAACGTTCTTCAAATTTCTTAGATGGTGTGGCAGGTAGTTTCCCTTTTACACTATCAAATACATCAGATGTCCATACCTTATTTTCCATACCCAATTATTTTGACATTATTTTTTTTCTTTTCATTTGACCCTCATACTCATTTTCAAGCGCTTTTCTTAGCGATTGTTTAGCTCTTTGCAAAAGAGATTCTACTGCTTTTATATTCAATTGCATGATTTCGGCCACTTGTTTCTGGGGCATTTCTTCAACAAAGCAAAGTATAAATGCTGTCTTTTGATTTTCGGGCAAAATATTTATTGCACCATAGAGATATCGGGATAGCTCCTGTTTTTCGATAGCAATGCCGGGATGATAAAAATCGGGTATTTCAAAAGATGAATGCTCTGATTGTCTGCCAAAAATTGGTAAAAAAAACACTTTACGTTTTGACCTATTTTTATACCTCAAATGATCCAGACTGGCATTAACTGCTATTCGATACACCCATGTACTCACCTTACTGCGCTGCTCAAATTGATTCAATTCCCGATGAACTTTTAAAAATACATCTTGACAAACCTCCTCCGCATCTTCTACATGCTGCACATAGCTTATCACTAAGTTATAAACTTTTTTAAAGTTCTCATTATATATTTCTTCAAACGAAATCAAATCGGCTTAAATGTATTGAATGCTGATTCTTTATGTTTAATCATTAACATTTTGACGAGTAAATAGGCCCAACCCTTTGATTTAGGTAGAAAATGTATAAATACCAGTATTAGGTTATAAAATAATATCCTTGGAAAACAGTCATTATTGAAAGTCTGTAGTATGATCCAGAGATCCCGATTCCTTATTTAAAAAATTAAGCCCCTGTGGAAACAGGGGCCGCAACCAAAACTAACTGCTTATGAGAAAAAATTACTAATCAAATGTATCAAATACGATACCGAAATCATAAAATCTTAGATATCTCTTTTATCGTAATATTTGCAAATAACGTATATGGGGACTAAAATGTTTTGTAAATTTATCCTTTCAGTGTTAAAAAAAGAGAAAAGAATTCTGAACAAGGCTTTTTTCTGGTTGAAGTATAGTTGTACCATTGCACTATTATTAAAAAAATATTTATGTCATTCGAAATTACAGGAAGATTGGTTGCAGTATATGACACAGTGCAGCGTACAGAAACTTTTAAAACCAGAGAATTTGTTATTGAAAAAGCAGATGATTTAGGTGGAAGAATTATTACAAACTATATAAAATTTCAGTGTGTACAGGACAGAACAAACCTGCCTGATGGAAAATCTCTTGGAGATGAAGTAAAAGTTTACTTCAATATTAAAGGTACAAAATGGGTAAAAGATGGTAGGGAAAACTATATCACCAACCTAGACGCATGGAGGTTAGAACAAATAAAACTCGGCAGTGCTGATGCGGCAGATACACCACCAGCTTACACACCACAAGTAGCTCCTTCAGAACCTGTTGATGATTTACCATTTTAATTAACTTGCTGATTTTAAGGATAAAAACCTTACATCATGATCAAAAAAATAAGTTTAAGGATGCTTCCACAGGAAGCATCCAATAATGAAATTGTAAGGGAATACATTGCATCCCTTGAATCCATTTCTCCAAGTGAAATAACCGGATTTCACCTGCTGTCCAAAAGCATAGATGCCAGAAGCAAACAGCCCTGGGTCAATCTGTCTGTTTCAGCTTTCATAAAAGAGCCTTTTGTCACCTTCAGCTATCAAAAAATTGAACTACCTGTTTTAAAGCCATCGGCAAAACGTGTGGCAATCATTGGAGCTGGTCCTGCCGGATTGTTTGCGGCGCTCCGGTTGGCAGCATTCGGAATCAAACCAATCATCATAGAGCGTGGAAAAGACATAAGAAGCCGAAGAAGAGATTTGGCCCTACTGAATAAATCGGGTATCATAAATCCTGAAAGTAACTACTGTTTTGGGGAAGGTGGTGCCGGCACATATAGTGATGGAAAGCTGTACACTAGAAGTAATAAACGGGGCGATATCAACAGAATTTTAGCCATATTTCATCAATATGGTGCTGCAGAAAATGTTTTATATGAAGCGCATCCACATATTGGTACAAACAAATTGCCACAGATCATATCGGCCATGCGGCAGGCATTAATAGATGCTGGTGCTGAATATTATTTTGAAAAGAAATTAGTCGAATTTTCAATTGATGGAGATAAAATCAGGGCAGCCATTGGGGCTGATGGAGATAAAATTCAAGCAGATGAATTCATACTCGCCACGGGTCACTCGGCAAGAGATATATTTGAACTATTCTATCAATCCAATATACTTATTGAAGCAAAGCCTTTTGCATTGGGCGTAAGGGTAGAACACCCACAGGCATTGATTGATAGCTTGCAATATCATTGTGACAGCAGAAATGAATTTTTACCTCCTGCCTCTTATAATTTGGTACAGCAAGTGGAGGATAAAGGTGTTTTTAGTTTTTGTATGTGTCCGGGTGGTATCATTGCTCCTGCTGCCACAGCAGCTGGTGAATTAGTGGTAAATGGATGGAGCCCCAGCAAACGAAATAATCCACATGCCAATAGCGGTATTGTAGTACCTGTAGATGTGAGTGATGCTTTTCATTACCTAAAAGGGAGGAAACATTGGGCTGCGGAAAAAGATGAAAATAACCCTCTGCTGCTCATGCATTTTCAACAAATGATTGAGCAGGCTGCATACCAAGCTGGTGGTGGTGGTTTTGCAGCTCCTGCGCAGAGGCTGACAGATTTTTGTAACAATAAAGTATCAACCACATTGCCGTCCTGTAGTTATACACCGGGAGTAACAAGTAGCAAGCTTGGAAATTTGTTGCCAAATTTTATTTATAGCAGATTGCAAAAAGGGTTTTTATCATTTGGTCAAAAAATGAAAGAAAGAAATACCGGAAGAGGTTTTCTTACCAATGAGGCCATTGTAGTAGCCACAGAAAGTAGAACGTCTTCCCCGGTGCGCATACCCCGTTTGGCAGATAAATTGCATCATCCACAGCTAAAAAATTTATACCCCTGCGGGGAAGGTGCAGGATATGCTGGGGGCATTGTAAGTGCGGCAATGGACGGGGAAAAAGTGGCACAACAAATCATCAATTTATATCAATTAATCGGGGGTTAAATTTTCAATATATTTCGTTTACACTAAAGACTTATCATTGCCGGAGGCAAAATAAATAATGACTTCTTTGTAATAAATTTATTCAGACCATTACCAATATTTAAATGTTTTAAATATGAACATACTGGAGCTACACAATCTTAAAAAATTCTTTGCTACACAAAAGGCTGTTGATGACATTAGTTTTGATATAAAACAAGGCAGCATATTTGGTTTGCTGGGCCCAAATGGTGCGGGAAAGACCACACTTATTCGTATGATAACGGGTATTTTTTACCAAGACGAAGGTAAAATAATGTTGGATGGAAAATTATTTAATCCAACCACCGATGCATTGAAGATTGGATATATGCCTGAGGAGCGTGGTTTGTATAAAAAAATGAAAGTGGGTGAACAGGCACTTTATTTAGCACAGCTAAAAGGCTTAGAAAAAAATGAAGCCATGCAAAAAATTAAGACATGGTTTGAAAGGTTGGAAATGCAAAGCTGGTGGAATAAAAAAGTGGAAGATTTGAGTAAAGGAATGAGTCAGAAATTGCAGTTTGTGATTACTGTTTTGCACCAGCCCAAACTGATTATCTTAGATGAACCATTTAGCGGTTTAGATCCACTGAATGCAAACTTGATTAAGGATGAAATTTATAGACTGGCTCAAGAAGGTAGCACCATTATTTTTAGTACACACCGCATGGAGCAGGTGGAGCAAATATGTGATCATATTGTACTGGTGAATCTTGGAAAAAAAATATTGGATGGAACGGTATATGATGTGAAGCAACAATTTAAAAATAATAGTTTTCGCATAAAACTGGCTGCACCCGCAGCACATATAGCATCAAATGCTTTTGACGTATTGAGCAATGATAATCACGAGTTAACGGTAAGCATAAAACCTGATGCTGATAGCAACGATGTGCTTTCATATTTTATCCAAAATAATATACGAATAGTATCATTTGAAGAAATATTACCATCGCTCAACGATATTTTTATTCAATTGGTTGAAGGCACTGAAGCTATGAGTAGAGCATTTCAAAAAGTTGACAATTAATGTCAGCTGTCCATTTATTTCCATACTGAATACAAAAAATTATTATGAACAAAATTGCAATAGTTGCCAAAAGAGAATTTTTAACTCGGGTCCAAAAGAAAACATTCTTGCTTACCACGATTTTACTACCCCTCCTTATCTTTTCTTTTTATGGCTTAATCATTTATTTTGTGAGTGGCAATGATGAGAAATATACCATTGCTGTGGCCGATGAAGCAAATCTTTTTAAGAATAAATTGAAGAGTAATAGCACCATCAGTTTCTCCGAAGTGCCTGGCGCTATAAAAGATTCTTTAAATACGTGGATTAGGAATGAAAAATATAATGGTTATATTTATATACCAGCAGGAGTAACGGTACAAAGCCTATCGAGTATTGAGGTGATTACGGAAGAAACGCTGGGCATTGAAGGGCGTTCAGATATTCAGGATTTAATTGACGATGCACTCAATGAAGAAAGACTTCTTGCACAGCATATTAATCCCTCACTTATTGATAGTGCTCGCCAAAAAAGTACGATAAATTTTCAAAATATAGATGGGGCAGATCAGAGCAATTCAAAGTTTGAAGCAAGCCTGGCCGTAGGCTATATAGGTGGATTTTTGATTTATATTATTCTTTTCATATATGGTACAATGGTCATGCGTGGTGTCATGGAAGAAAAGGTAAGCCGCATAGCAGAAGTAATTGTGAGTAGTGTAAAACCTTTTGAATTGATGATGGGTAAAATAACGGGTATTGGAGCTGTGGGATTGATCCAGTTTTTAATATGGATTTTGATTGTAATGGGTCTAAATGCTATCGTTGTACAATTCTTTCCAGACTTGCTTACTGCCATGCAAAATCAACCTGTACAACCTGGTGTTATAGCAGCAGGATCAGCCATGCAGCAGGTGGAAGCAAATGGTGGTTTGAGCATATTGTCATCACTAAATTTACCGTTAATACTTGGCTGTTTTGTTTTCTATTTTTTAGGTGGATACTTGTTATATTCTGCATTGTTTGCAGCAGTGGGTAGTGCTGTAAATGAAGATCCGCAAGATGCGCAGAGTTTGCTTTTACCCATTACGATGCCTATCATTTTTGGTATCGTAATATTGATTAAAGCATCAAGTGAACCATATAGTGGTATAGCAGTATTTGGTAGCTTGTTCCCGCTTACCTCACCCATTGTAATGATGGCCCGTATAGCACATGGCATACCTGATGGTGTAACTGTGTGGGAACTGATTTTGAGTATGGCATTGCTCATAGCTGGCTTTATTTGCACTACATGGTTGGCCGGTAAAATTTATCGTACAGGTATCTTGATGTACGGTAAAAAAATCACTTGGAAAGAGATGTGGAAATGGGCGTTGAAGAAAAGCTGAGGGTTTTTGAAATTGTTGATAAAAAATTTTATGTAATTTAGCCTCTTGTATTTTATTATGCTTAATTTGTATTGTGATATGAACAATAAAATAGGCATATTTTCATTTTTTGCAGGTGCTGGTTTCCTTGATTTAGGTTTTGAAACAACCAATCATTTCCAAACTTTATTTGTAAATGAGAATCATAGTGCCTTTGCTGAAATTTATAGAAGATCAAGGGAAAAACTCAATATTGTTCAACCTTGTTTTGGAATACAAATTGCTGATATCACCGAAAATTTAACTAATCTTCATTCACTTTGGCTTAAAGAAAATTTAATTGAGGCAAAGAAAACTCATGATTTAATTGGATTTATTGGAGGGCCACCCTGTCCAGATTTTTCTATAGCTGGAAAGAACAAAGGACAGTCTGGTGAAAATGGAAAATTATCTGGGACTTATGTTGAATTAATATGTAGGAGTAAACCAGATTTCTTTTTGTTTGAAAATGTAAAAGGTCTTTATAGAACTGCAAAACATCGCAATTTTTTTGAATCAATGAAAATGAAATTGATAAGTGCAGGTTACTACATTACTGAAAGACTTATTAATGCTATTGAGTATGGGGTACCTCAAGATCGGGATAGAATTATTTTAATTGGATTTCAAAGAAATGTGTTGGGCGATTTAGGTTTTAAATTGAATGGTTCACCCTTAATAAAAAATTTCAATTGGGATAAAAATACGCTGTATAAAGCTCAAGAAGTATTTGGAATTGAATGGCCGAGACAGAATAAATTCGAGCAAAATAGCATAATCCCAAAACCTGAAAATGTGCCAATTGAACTTACTGTAGAATATTGGTTTAAAAAAAATGAAGTCATCAGCCATGCAAATGCTGAACATTATTTTACTCCACGTGCTGGACTTGCAAAATTTGAAGTGATTGCAGAGGGTGATGATTTAAAAAAGTCCTATAAGCGTCTGCATCGTTGGCGATATTCTCCAACAGCAGCTTATGGAAATAATGAAGTGCATCTACATCCATATAAAGCAAGAAGACTTTCTGCTGCTGAAGCATTAGCAATTCAATCTCTTCCAAAGGAATTTGTGATTCCTGAAAATATTACACTCACTGATATGTTTAAGACTATTGGGAATGGTGTTCCATATTTAGCTGCAAAAGGACTTGCTCAAAATATTCTTGATTTTATTTATGAAAACCCAATTAAAGATCTGAAAGAATCGTATGCAGAAACTGACAGCAAGCAATATAGTAGCATTTATCAATCAGCTTGATAAAAATACCACTTACAATTATCTCAATCCAAAAAACAAAGGACTAATTGAGATTGCAAATGTAGATCTACCAGAAGGCCCAATTTGGATAAACAGATGGAATCCGGCTAAAGGTGAAACAAAAAAAAGTAAGAAGCCGACAACTATTTCTGTTGAAATGATTTGGAGAATTGCAAATGCTATTTCGGTCGGACAACCATTTAATATTGATCGAATCTTAGGCGCAAGTTTCAACACAAGAAGTGTATTGGAAACATTACTTGCATATACCCCTCAGTTTCAATTTTGTTATCCAGGTCGAATCGAAAGTATTGCTGGTAAGCCCAAAATAAAAAGGGGGCATAAGCATTTGATGTGGACACCAAACGAACCACATCAGTCGGGGGTTTTTCAAGAAATTAAGACCGAAATGGTTATTTCGGAAGTTCCAACTTTAGAAGTCGTTTATGATTCCCTTGTATTGCCAACCGATTTTAAGCCAACTGAAATGAATATTGACATTCAAAGAAGGCACTCACAAATGCAGGTTGCACTCTACATTATTGGCAAGCAATTAAATTTCAGAACATGGATTGCGCAAAATGACAAGGGCATCATATATCAACAAAAGAAACTTGGTGAACTCGATGGCGTAATCGTATCCTTGAAAAATGAAAAACTACTCTATGCCTATACCGAAGCAAGTCAAGCTGCTTTACTTATTGATTGTATTTGGTTTAAGAATGGTAAATTAATGCCTGCAGTTATAGAAATTGAGCATTCAACTGGAGTAATTAGTGGTCTTACCAGGATGAAAAACTTTCAAGATAATTTTATTCCATTACAAGATGTAAGATATGTAATAGTAGCACCAGATGAAGATAGAGCCAAAGTAATTAAAGAAGCCAACAAGCCACAATTTCATTCATTAAATACTCGGTTCTTTCCATATTCTGCTGTTGAAGAGCTAACTGCACTTTGCCAAAAGAGAAAACTTAAAGGTGTGAATGAAGCGTTTTTGGATTGTTACATGGAGTCCGTCTTACTAAAATGATGGATAGTCACCTACTTGATTTTACAAATTATGACCATTAGCAATTTTTTTGCCCTTTACTTTTGTAACTATAGTATCATGTCAACACTTTTATTATATGTTGATATTAAAAATATTTTGATAGTTAATACATTGAATTCTAAACAATCATCCAAATGAATATTGAAGAAATAAGAAGCTATTGTTTATCCAAAAAGATGGCGGAAGAATCACTGCCTTTTGGTCCTGATATTATCGTGTTTAAAGTTGGGGGCAAAGCTTTTTTATTACTTCCATTAGATAGAGAAGACTTAAGGTTTAATGTAAAATGCGACCCGGATAAAGCCATTGAACTAAGAGAAACCTATAATTATGTTTTGCCCGGTTATCACATGAATAAAAAACATTGGAATACAATTATTGCATCGCCTCCGGCAAAACAGAAATTATTAAAAGAGTGGATTGATGATTCTTGGTTGTTGGTAGTACAATCATTACCCAAAAAATTGCAAGCAGAAATTTTGGATTCAATTTAAAATAACTTGACTCTTTTGATAGAGTGGCCTTTTATAAAAACGGTGTAGTGTGGAGTAAAAGCTTGTACACTCACTCATTGAGCAATTCTTTTTGTGTTGGCATCAAAATTTATATTGAAGATACGGTTGTATCCTTGTGCCAGATGCCTTGTATTTTCATTGTTTTTTCTATAATATCTCTAGCACATCCTTTGCCTCCGGCAATGGGTGATATGTATTGACAAATTTTAAGCACCTCACCCACAGCATCTGCCGGGCAGGCTGAAACACCTGCAAATTCAAGCATTTCGATATCGGGTACATCATCGCCCATACATAAAATTTCATGAGCAGAAAGGTTATAAGATGCTGCAAATGCTTGGATATGTTTTAGCTTATCTTGAGCTGATAAAATAATGTCGGAAATACCCAATTTTTCTAATCGCTCTTTTACTTCTATTGCATTGCCTCCGGAAATGATAATCACTTTTAATCCATTTTTCACAGCCAGTTGCAAGGCATATCCATCTTTTACATGCATGGTGCGTATAAGCTGATTACCAGGCATCACTATCAAACTGCCGTCAGTAAGCACACCATCAATATCAAAAACAAAACACTTTATATACCTCAATTTTTCCAACATAAATCTATATGAACTTTATTGTCTAAAAAAAACAAACAATTGTTTGTAATGATAAAACCCCTATTTTGCATCCATCTGGAGTATGTCTTTCCAGTGTCGTTTGGTTGCTTGCTCATAAAATCCCGTGGTTTACGCTGCGGGATTATTTTTTTGTACAGGTTTGCAAGAGCACCTGCCATAAAGTTTCTGCCGCAAGCCCATTCCCCGAAGGGGTCAAATGAACACCATCCGTAGTGAGCAATCCGGATGATTTGTTGTCCAAATTATTTTTTGATTCATAGTTTCTAAAACTTTCCTGCATATCTGCAATTGGACATTCATTTTTTTGCGCCAAAGCTTTTATGGCTGCTGAAAAAATTTGCAAATCCTCATCACAACAATTAGCACCCATTTGCATTTCGCCAATGAGAGAGGGCGTACACAATATGGGCTGAATACCCGCTGCGTTTAACTTTGTAATGATGGTTTGATAAAACTTTTGAAACTTATCTATATCTGTGCCTGTGCCAAACAGTTGCTTATGCCATACATCATTTATGCCTACATAAATAACCACCCATTTTGGTGCTTTTTGTATTACATCCTCTTCTAATCTGAGGTATAAATCATAGATTTTATTACCACCAATACCGGCACCTGATAGGGTAAAAATATTCGGAAATTCTTTTTCAAATGTATTGCGGAGCAGGTCAATATATCCACCCGGCTGGACGCCGGCCTCTGTAATGGAATCTCCAAAAAAAATAATAGATTGCTTTTTCTTGCGCTGATCTTTTAAAAAACTCATCAATACTGCCACTGCCACAAACAACACAATCCATACTAAATGTTTACTCATGGCATTTATTCGTTTTATATGTTAAATATGGACTTAATATACATCTGTCATAACAGGTGTGGTAATAGGACCCATTAACTCCACAAATTTTCTTTCATTTAAAATAAAGCCATTGCCTTTGGCACAAAAATGTACTTTGAGGTTTTCAATACTGATAGGATTGCCATGTGGTATATCGGCAATATTGGTATGGTGTACATCGTGACCGTCAATGATTATGACCAGACCACTTCCTATTGCTTCCATTTCATTGCCGTGGCGTATCAGCATGCCGGTGTCTTCGCCCAGTCCAATTCCAATGCATGCGGGGTTTGAAGCTACAGCTTGTGCCAATCTGCCAAACCTGCCTCGCTTTTCAAAATGCGAATCAAAGATTACATTGTCCATGAGGCAGATACCTGTTGTTATTTTTACTTCGCCTTTTAAGTGTGCACGGGCTGCATTACCTTCATAAATCATGGTGCTGCTCATGGCCATGGCACCGGCACTTGTGCCTGCAATTAGAAAATTTTCTTTTTGATACCTTTTTTGTAAAATTTCAAGGAAAACGGTGCCGCCAAAAATTGCAGTGAGGCGCATTTGATTACCTCCTGAAAACATAACTGCATCGCAGGCTTCTAATCTGCGTAGGTAGTCAGTATGGTGTGCATCATCTCGGTTACGAATGTTCATTACGCCCACATTTTCATAACCAATTTTACTAAATGCTTCCAGATAATTTTCACCTACTTCTTGTGGTATCGTACTGGCAGTAGTGATTACCTCTATATGCGCATCTTCATTGCCTGCTTCTGCCGCCACCCGCTTTAGTATGCCCAACTCAAAAAAGTTGAGGTTGTTCCGATGTATTTCGCCGGTTTCTAAATCTGTTCCTTTGTCTTCCGCCCCCCCAACTGCTATTAATTTTCCTTTTGGTATCATTCGAGATATCGTTGGTATAGGCGCAAACATAGTAAACTAAGCCTAACAATTGATTGGTATCCAATACTCGGTAGTAGGTTTTCCCCATATAAGTGTATAAATATTAGGGTATGCCTATTTCGTATTTTATGAAAATGATGTAGGTGTTTTTCCCTTCGGTTAATGAGAAATGATGCTAGAAGAAGACTGATGAATCGGTTATATAGAGTTATTTTCCATAACTCAGAGATTGCCTTCTCTCTAATAAAAAAGCCACAAAGCATTGTATATGTACTTTGTGGCTCACTATTTTATTTTTCAATAAATAACTACTGATGTTGGTAGTTATGCATTATTGAAAAATACTTTGTTGGCTTTTACCAAATATAAATTCTTTCATTTACAGGTATAAACATAGCATCACCAGGTTGGATATTAAATGCTGCATACCATGCATCAATATTGACTACAGGACCATTGCAGCGGTACATACCTGGGCTATGTGGATCTGTGATGATCAACTGTGCGGCTGTTTCCGGTAGTGCATTACTACGCCATACTTGTGCCCAACTTAAAAAGAATCTTTGATCTGGTGTAAAGCCATCAATTTTTTCGTTGCTCTTGCCCTGTGCAGTTTTCTTGAATGCTGCATAGGCCATATTCAACCCACCAAGGTCGGCAATATTTTCTCCCAAAGTAAGTTGGCCATTTACATGCAAACTATCATTTACAGTAAATGCATTGTATTGTGCTACTACTTTATCTGCAAGTACTTTAAACTTTGCATCGTCAGATTCTGTCCACCATTCTTTAAGATTTCCATCAGCAGCATATTGCCTTCCTTCATCATCAAAGCCATGTGTAAGTTCATGACCTATTACGGCAGCTATACCGCCATAGTTTACAGCATCATCTGCTGCAAAATCAAAAAATGGAAACTGCAAAATTCCTGCGGGAAATGCAATTTCATTGTTTGCCGGATTATAATATGCATTGATGGTTGGCGGTGTCATACCCCATTCGGTTTTGTCCACAGGCTTACCGAGTTTATTGACCATATCATTATAACCCCAGCTATTTAAGCTTCTGATACTGGCTATTAAGTCATTTCTATTGATAACAACGCCATCATAAGTTTCCCAACTATTTGGGAATCCAATTTTATTCACAATGGAATTTAATTTTTCCATAGCTTTCAATTTTGTTTCGGGACTCATCCATGCCAATGCTTGTATGCGCTCACCAAATGTTGATTGAATATTGGAGACAAGGCCCAGCATTCGCTGCTTGGCAGCATCATTAAAATATTTTTCTACATAGAGTTGACCGAGTAATTCACCAAGACCACCATCCACTAACCCCGTCATGCGCTGCCAGCGTGGTGTTATTTCTTTTTGACCACTAAGTACTTTTGTAAATTGGAATTTGCGATTCACAAAATTACTGCTCAAATAGTCCGCATTTACTTTGATGATATACCATTGTAAATAAGCTTTCCAGGTGTCTAAAGGCACGGCACTAAGCAATGCATCAGCTGTTTTTAAAAAAGCTGGGTTGTTGGTAATAATGCTGTCCACGGATTTAATTTTCATGGCAGTAAGCATATCATTCCAGTTTATACCTGGCGTGCTTTTTACGAGGTCTGCCACGGAGAGTTTATTGTATGTTTTTTTGGGATCTCTCATATCCACTCTGCTCATTTGTGCTTTGGCCAATCCTGTTTCTAAGCTGAGTATTGAAGAAGCTTTGCCTGCGGCTATGCTTGCATTATCCCCGGCAAGCACAAACATATCTGTAATGTATTTTACATATTCATCCCTGATATTTTTATTGCGTGCATCTTGTTTAAGATAATAATCCCTATCGGGCAATGATGTGCCGCCTTGTGAGAGGAATGGTATATACACATTTACATCCTTATCATCCTGATCTATTCTAAAGCCAAACAATGGGCTACCAAGACCACGTGTACGCAAAGTTGCAATGGCATTTAAAACCTCATCCTTATTGGTAATAGCATCCAATTTCTTCATGTCAGCTTGTATAGGTGTAGCACCCAAAGCCTCTATAGCAGCACTGTCCATAGCACTTGCATAAAAATCGCCGACTCTTTGATATAAGCTATTTTTATCTCTGTTAGCAGCGGCTTGCTCACATAGTAATTTTAAGCGATCTAAGCTACTTTGGCGCAGAATGTCAAAACTGCCCCATCTTGTTTTGCTGGCGGGTACAGGATTACTGCTTAGCCATGCACCATTGGCATATAGATAAAAATTATCTCCCGGCTTTTGTGTGAGATCCATATTGGCTTTATTGATAAATGGCCCTGCGTTTGGTGCCTTTTTTTTCTGTGCATCTACCGATGCGGTGCTGCCAATAAATAAGACTAATGGCAATAAATATTTATACATCGTTAAAAAATTTCTGCAAATAAAGTGAGAATAGGATAATAAAAGATTTGCAATTACACTTTCGGTTAAGCATAAATAAAATATAGTGATCCATTATAGATTAAATGATCAACAATATATATTGATGATT